>NZ_FRCR01000009.1 GCF_900142995.1 Caldanaerovirga acetigignens
GGTCGAATAGTTCACAGGCTTTGTGGTAGGTTTCCCGGTTTAACTTTGCCCTGCTGGTAGTGTTCAAAGTTTCGGCCTGTTCCAGGAACCAGGTGCAGGCTTTGCGGTATGTCTCCAGCATGCGAACCATCTTCTCCAGTTTGCCTTTGTTTGGGGATAGGAGTTTTACCTTTAGTGTTACTGTCTGCATATAGTATCTCCTCCGGTTTGCTTAAATTTTAGCATAACCGGATAAAAATAGCAAGTCGCCATTCATCTCCCGATTAAAATCGGGGGCATTCTGGCGGGATTTTTGTAAAAAATGAACATAACAATGTATCTGTTTAACCATAGGAGTGAATTATATGATTAAAAAGATCAATAAGACAATTATGATCTTGATAGACGGCTTGTCTTTCAAAACAGCTTTTAACGAAATGGGTTTTTTGAATCATCTAGTTGAAAAAGGTATAGGTGCTCTATATAAAGTAGAAACGGAACTTCCTCCTCTTTCGAGGCCACTTTATGAGACTATTTTTACGGGAGTTGTGCCCTGTTGCAGTGGCATAACAACTAATAAAAGTATAAGACTTTCAAGCAATGAAAGTATTTTTCACCTAGCTCGTGATAAAGGTTTGAAAACATCTGCATCTGCTTATTATTTTTTAAGCGAGCTTTATAACAAAGCTCCATTTGATCCAATATGTGATAGGGAACAGATGAATGAAAAAAATCCTATACAATATGGAAAATTTTATTTTGAAGATTCTTATCCTGACTCTCATGTATTTGTAGATGGAGAAATTTTAAGAAAAAATTATGATCCTGATTTTTTATTAATTCATACTATGGGAATGGATTATGTAGGACATATTTATGGAAGCAATTCTAAAGAATACAAGGCTCAGGCTGGAATTGTTGATGGATTGCTTGCATGGTTTTTAACAGCATGGATTGACCAGGGATATCACATTATAGTTACATCTGATCATGGCATGAGAAATGACGGGCTGCATCAAGGAACAGGAGAAGAAGAGCGAATTATTCCACTTTTCTGTATAAGCAATTTATTTAAGCCAGGCTACAATGATATAACAATTCCTCAGACTGCTATTGCACCAATGATATGTGAAATTTTAGGTGTTAATACTAGTTCAAAAATGATATCATTCAATATTAAAGTATTTAGAAATAATTGAAATGAATTAGAGGATCAAGACATTTTTCTTTGCTGTTACTTTTCACCCTTTTCCCGCATGGCCTTAAAAAATTTTCTAAGATTTTCAGGAAGCTCATATTTCTGCTTTCTTATATTTTCATCATTATCCCATGATTCATTGTTGCCATATATTTCTCTAAGTATGGCGTCAATTATCATTGCTTTAGGCGGAACATTATATTCTTTGCCATTATATATCCATACTCGGCAGTCTACTTCATCTCCACATAAATCACCACATGATTCACAAAGGGATTCTTTCGTTCCTAATTGTATATCTTTTCCATTGATTCGGATGGTAGGTGAACTCTCAAATCTATACTGTATGGCCTTTTCTTCACTATCAATGTGAATTTTGTTTACAACAACTTCAACTCCTGTTAATTCAAGCACTCTTTTAACTTCATCAATGGCTTCTTCAACGCTGCCTTCTGTACCCTGGCATCTGTCACATACGCTTAAATCCAGATACATAAAGTCGATTATAATTTTTTTCTTTTCAGTAAAATAACTTGGTTCTTCACACCCGCAATTTGTACTGCAGCAGGCGTCCTTCCTTTGCATTTCACAGCACCTCATAATAAAAACCTCCATCCATAAACATTATCTTCACTATTTATAGACGTAGATTTTTAAAAAAGGACGCAAATATTTAATAAGATTCAGCAATATTTACAACTGCTTTCTTTATGCTGGTATTCAATAACATTCCCAAATCTATCAAATTGAAACTCACAGCACTCAAAAAACTTTTCTTTCAACATCCTTCTCCTCCGTTGAACTCTTGATTTTGCCCCCGATATGGATATCCCCAGTTTTTGAGCCAATTCTTTTTGGGTCAAACCGCCCAATTCTGTTAGGATAATAGCCTGTTTATATTTATCTGGAAGGTTTTCGATCATATTTCTAAGACATAAGACTAATTCATTTATTATTTCGTCTTCATCATCTATGGTGATACCTTTTTCAGGTAAATCCAAAATATCAGTCTCAATTCTTTTCTTTCTATAATAATCGAAAATCGAGTTTCTTGTTATCTGATAAATCCATGCATATATTCTATTGTTGTCTTTTAGTTGGTGTGACGTCCTCCCCTCAATAAATTGAGGGGCATCCTAAAACGGATGCACGCAAAGGTTCACCTTCGCGCTTCGGTTCGGCGACGCCGTGCCATCCTAGGAGATATGACACGACCGCGGGCCGCGCCACACGGCCACTACTCCCCTTCACGGGAGATACCTGATACGCCCTTTCGTAGATGTTCAGGGCACCATTTATATCCGCCTGTGTTCTCCACCCGCAGGAGCATACATACAAACCCCGGTGCCTCCGGTTGGAAGCCACAACTTTCCCGCAGGCATGACAAGTGATGGACGTGCTCTTCTCATCTACGTTATCCCGTACCAGAATTCCCGCCAGTGCCCCTTTGTATTTAAGCATATCAATCAGCTTTCGGTACGGCCAGGCATGCAATCGCTGGTTCAGTCGGTCTCCATAGTCAATGCCCTGACGGATCCCGTTAAGGTCACCAATGGCTATCTCCTTCACGCCCCGCCGTATGCATTCCGCAATAAAATGGGAGGCGGCTATGTGCAGTAACTGCTCTACCTGTTTTCTTTCCCTATGTGCTATCTCCTTCCACCTGCGGGAGTTCTGCCGGAGACTTGCCCGCACCTTCTGCCAGTACCGCCTCACCGACTTGATGAACCTGCCGGAGTAAAGCATTACCGTACCATCGTCAAAAGCGCAAGCTATAAGGACCGTCTCACCAAGGTCTACCGCTGCCTTCCCCGTCCCGTTGTTTTCGCAGGCCTTAACTTCCACCACCAGACGGGCTTCTATTCGCCCGGAATCCTTGTCGTAGATGATGGAAAGTTCACGCACCCGTTCGTATTCAATATCGGGACGGTGAGATATACGGAAAGAGACTTGTCTTACACCATCTTCCCGGTTGGTGCCCAGACTTAGTTGACTTTATCCCCTTCCACTTTGAATCCACTCTGCACGTACTTGAGCGGAGAAAAATAACCTTGTGCTCTTTCCGCAGATGCCACAAAAGCCCGTTGTAGACCTTGGTGGCACAGAACATGGCGTCCTTCAGGACAGCTTCAGTCTGCGGGTCCGCATGGATTTGGGCTTTGAGTGTGATTAGAGGCACTCATTCACCTCCCTCTGTTTTTTGAGCTTCGATGTACAGCCTGATAGTCTCGCTGGAGACCTCTCCGGCTGTACCTACATAGTAGCTTGGGTTCCATAAATGCCCGCCCCAGAGCTTTTTCTTAAGTTCCGGATGCTTTACAAAGAGCTGGCGAGCCGTGGAACCCTTTAATATTTTGGCTATCACCGCCGGAGCTATCTTAGGAGGAGCAGAAAGAAAGACATGTACGTGGTCGGGCATAACCTCCAAAGCCAGCAACTGGTAGCCATGTTCCTTACAGAGAGTGGTAATTGCTCCCTTCAGGGTTTCGTTTACTGGTGGTAACAATACCTTACGGCGGTACTTCGTTGACCATACAAAGTGGTAATTTATATTGTAAACTGCTGTTCCGGTTGATTTCCAAGTTTCCCTCTTCATACCATTATGGTAACATACCGCAAAACGGTTGTCAATACCAGGGCGAAGGGTCCGTGTATCCCCTCAATAAATTGAGGGGGATTACTGCCCCTCGTGTTGATTTGTAAAAAACCTTTTCCATTTCCAATCCCTCAAACCCGCACAAACTCTGCCTGGCATTTCCTGGGAGGCAATAAAGTTTTTCCGTAATTGAGCTGTTTTTATACTAAATTTTCCCAAATACTGCCCTATTTTGTGTGAAAAAAGTCTTTCCGAATGGGCAGTGTTAAGGAGAAAAGGAAAAAGGGATAAGTGGCGTAAAACCCTCATCTATCAAGGCTTTACCACTTATCCCCCTTCTTGTTCAATGCTGCTTGACCCTTAAACCCTTTCCCTTTTCCCTACCCAAACAGAACTACTTTTTTCGCACGCGGAAAAGGTTTATTTGAAATATACAACAAGAATCACTTTTTCAAAACTAGCTTATTCCACCGTTACGCTCTTGGCGAGGTTTCTCGGCTTATCCACGTCGCAGCCACGAGCAACGGCGGCGTAATATGCGAAAAGCTGCAGCGGAATAACGGCTAGCACTGGCGTCAGCATCGGGTGGGTTTTGGGG
This sequence comes from Caldanaerovirga acetigignens, assembly GCF_900142995.1. NCBI lineage: Bacteria > Bacillati > Bacillota > Clostridia > Thermosediminibacterales > Thermosediminibacteraceae > Caldanaerovirga > Caldanaerovirga acetigignens. The sequence goes on from NZ_FRCR01000009.1 coordinate 4,372, forward strand.
ATGTACATTACATGGTCCGCAGATTTTGCAATATCTTTGTTTCCTTCATTGGCAAGGGCAATTACGGCCGCACCCCTTGCCTTGACTTCCTTAATATTGCTCAGGGTCTTTTCGTACAAATGCTCCTGCGTTACCAGGGATATAACCGGCACACCCTCCGTCACCAGGGCCAGAGTGCCGTGTTTCAGTTCGCCAGCAGCATAAGCTTCAGCATGGATGTAAGAGATTTCTTTCAGCTTCAGCGCCCCTTCCAAAGCTACTGCGTAGTCTAGACCCCTGCCTATATAAAATATGTGTTCTCTTTGAGCGTACTCTTCGGCCATTTTTTTGATTTCGCCTTCAGAATCAAGGATGACCTTTGCCTGGTCAGGCAGCTTTTTCAAAGCCAGTGCAATTTCGGCGAATTCCTCACAGGAAATGGTCCCAAGAAGTTTTGCAAAGTGAAGAGCTATTAAATTCAGAGCAACGAGCTGGGTACTGTACGCCTTGGTAGAAGCAACGGCAATTTCTGGGCCGGCCCATGTGTATAGCACATCGTCGGCCTCCCGGGAAACGGAGCTGCCCACGACGTTGGTTATTGCAAGCACCCTAGCCCCTAGTTTTTTGGATTCGCGAAGCGCCGCTAAAGTGTCGGCTGTTTCTCCGGACTGGCTGATTATTATCACCAAAGTATCCTTGTCTACCATGGGCTCTCTGTAGCGAAACTCCGAGGCAAGGTCGACTTCTACAGGTATGCGGGCAAGTTTTTCTATTACGTATTTTCCAACTACGCCCGCATGATAGGCCGTTCCGCAGGCTACTATGAATATTTTCTTGAAATTTTCTAATTCCTCCTTAGTTATCTTTATATCATCCAGCCGCACTTCTTCCCTTTCGGGATAGAGCCGTCCTGTCATGGTATCCCGCAGGGCTTTAGGCTGCTCGTGGATTTCCTTCAGCATGAAGTGGGGGTATCCGCCTTTTTCCGCTGCCACTGCATCCCATTTCACTTCAAATACTTCCTTGAACACGGGATTACCTTCAAAGTCCGTAATCTCGACGCTGCTCTTGGTTATCTTCGCCATCTCCCCGTCTTCAAGGATGTAAACGCGACGGGTATACTGAAGGATGGCTGGAATATCCGATGCTACAAAATTCTCGCCCTCTCCAAGGCCAACTATGAGCGGGCTTGACATGCGAGCAGCCACCAACGTCTCCGGCTCCTTGCTGGAAATCACGCCCAGGGCAAAGGACCCTTCGAGCTTTTTTACAGCCATCTTTACCGCTTCGAATAAATCTCCTTTGTAAAAATGCTCAATCAGATGCGGGACAACTTCCGTATCGGTCTCGGACTCAAACCTGTGTCCTTGCGATTCCAGCCATTCCTTTAGCTCCTGGAAATTTTCGATAATACCGTTGTGTACCACGATAAAATCCCTGCTACAATCGCTGTGGGGATGTGCGTTGACATCCGAAGGCCTTCCGTGAGTAGCCCACCGGGTATGACCTATCCCTATATGCCCTTCGGGATAAGCTCCCCCCAGCCTTTCTTCCAAAACTTTTATCTTGCCCTCGCTTTTTACCACCTTCATGCTGCACGAATTGTACACAGCGATACCCGCCGAATCGTAGCCTCTGTACTCCAGCCGCTTTAGCCCATCTATCAAAATGGGAGCAGCTTCCCTGTCTCCCACATAGCCGACAATTCCGCACATAACTTTTTTCCTGCCTTTCTTTTTAATTTTCAAGGTTCAAAACATTACGATTCATCCTGCTGAAGACCCCTTTGTCCCGGCGATCGCTCGCCGGTTTTGTAGGCCTCTTACGGTGACAGGCCACCGTGGGGCATCCGCCGAAATTTCGATAAACCCCATCCTCGTCAGCTCCCGAAGAAAATTCCTCCGAGAGCTCAGGCGCTTTTTAAGGTCTCCGTTTTTTTAATTAAAAACTCATATTCTTAATTAATGCTATATCTCCCCCTTCCTCCTTTTTTTAAACGTGTCGACCAGTGCTTTCGACTTCCATCACCTCCTTTAAAAGAGTCAATTTAAGACAGTTCTTCTCTTATCACATTGGCTAGCCGCAAGGCCAGTTCGTTTATAATCTTCTCGTCCTCTCCCTCTACCATCACCCGGATTAGAGGTTCGGTGCCCGACGGCCGAACCAGGACGCGTCCGTTTTCTCCCAATAAATTCTCGGCTTTTATAATCACTTCTTTTATTCTTTCATTTTCAGCGTAACCAGCCTTGTCCTTCACCTTTACATTTACTAACACCTGGGGGTACACTTTCATTATATTCCTCAATTCAGACAAAGGTTTTCTAGATTCCGCCACTATCGAAAGTAATTTTACCGCCGTTAATATGCCGTCCCCAGTAGTATTGTGGTCTAGAAAGATTATGTGCCCCGATTGTTCTCCTCCCAGATTGTAGCCTCCTTTCAGCATTTCCTCCAGCACATATCTGTCCCCCACTTTAGTCCTTACCGTTTTAATCCCCCTACCCTTCAACGCCACTTCAAATCCCATATTGCTCATAACTGTTGCCACTACAGTATCATTCTTCAAGAGTCCGCGGCGTTTCATGTAATCCGCATTTATGGCCATTACGTGGTCTCCGTCAACTACCTGTCCTTTTTCGTCGCATGCAATGAGCCGGTCAGCATCGCCATCAAAAGAAAGGCCCACATCGGCCTTAACATCTCTTACAAATTGCGATATAATATTAGGATTGGTAGAACCGCAATTAACGTTGATATTGCACCCATCGGGACAGTCGTTTATGACGAAGACTTCCGCCCCCAGCTCTCTGAATACCAGCGGAGCTACCTTATATGCTGCGCCGTTTGCGCAGTCCAATGCTATCTTAATACCTGCAAAATCGCGATTGGCTACGGATTTTATAAATTCCGCATAAGGGCGAATACCATCTTCCTTGAAAACCCTACCTACTTCCGGCCCTGTTGGGCTTTTTATCCGGTCATCGCAATCATTTAACAAGGCCTCGATTTCATCTTCAATCGCATCGGGAAGTTTAAAGCCTTCACTGTCGAAAATTTTAATTCCGTTGTATTCCACAGGGTTGTGGGAAGCGGAAATAACCACTCCTGCGTCAGCTCCAAAATGGCGGGTCAGGTATGCTACCGCCGGCGTTGGGACAATGCCAACTTTTACAACGTTCGCCCCGGTAGAACAAATTCCGGCTATGAGTGCAGCTTCCAGCATATCTCCAGATATGCGCGTATCCTTTCCAACCACCACGGTCGGCTTTCTGTTATTTTCCGAAAGAACATAAGCCCCTGCCCTGCCGAGCTTAAAGGCCAGCAAGGGTGTAAGTTCTTTGTTTGCAATGCCCCTCACTCCGTCCGTGCCAAAAAGCCTTTCTCCCATGGAATTCTCCTCTCCGTACTCTTTATCAGATTTCTATTGTCTTTTTATTGTCTTTTTATAGTTACTTTAACAGTATCGGGTTCTATGCTTACCAGCTCATAAGGTTCCGGAACATCGGCTTTTACCTTCAGAATATATTCACCCTCCGGGAGTCCTGCTGCATCAGCATAGATTTTAAACGAATCTACGTCCACCTTTTCTATGATACTGTTAGGCCCTTGAACTGTCAATAAAAATTCTCTATCCTCAGGAATTGCCCTCAAATCGGCCTGTAAATTCCTGAAACTAATATCATGGCCGGTGAAACTTAATGCCTTCATATCAGTCTTTTCGATTTCCACCAACACCCTTACTTTGCTCAATGCCTCATCAAAAAGCTGAATTCCTGATGGCATCTTGAGCCCAACTTCTACCGATACGTTTTGGGAAAGTCCACTTACGTTTATCGGTTCCGTGGAAATTTGGTTTATATTTTTTAAAACCTCAACATTGCCGGTAACCATAACCACCGAAGGTTCAACTCTTACTTCTTTAACCATATATCCTTCTTCAGGATTGCCTCTTATATTTGGCACGACCGGTAAAGTAGCCACCGGCACTATGGGTATCCTCACTTCCACCGTTTCGGGCCTATAGGTAACCCCTTTTTGTTCATTGCCCTTTGCATCCACAACCTTCACCGGGAGTGATGCGATTACCATGTTGTTTTTTTCGCTAATATCCGCTTCCACTACAGCTCTTCGAGAGGAGTTCACAAGGCTCCTTGGGCCTCTTACCAAAACCGCCTGTGGAGTAGATGCAGGCGACTTGGCTGCAAAGCCTTCAGCAGGCACTCCTTTAATTTCTACATAAACCGGTAATTGCTCCTCGATTACCGCCTCCAAAACCACCACTATCTCTTTTGGAGAATAATCCAGCAGTTCAACATTTGGTGGGACATTTACGCTGACAGGTACCATGTTTTCTCCTTCAATTCTGCCTCGAAGGTTTGCCTCGGCAGCGATATCCTCGGGTTTAAGTCCCGTTATTACGCTTCGCCGGCCTCTAATTTTTACATTTACAAAGTGCTGCTGGGATGGATCTTTTAGCGCAAGGCTTGTATAATCCAAATTTTTTAACTGAATTGGCACATTCCTTACTACATAAGTAACTTGAGGATTTTGTTCGTTCATCACATAAAGCCAGAGCACAAAGGCCACCAGCACCGACAATATCTTTAAAGCTACATCACCGGAGAAATACTTACCCATTTAATCTCCTCCAGTGCAGGAAATTTGATTTTCTATCACCTATCTGATAGACTTCTTTCAGCACATTTTTCAAAGTCTTTACATCCAGGTACCTGCTCAATTTGCCTTCTCTAGCGACTGAGATAACGCCTGTTTCCTCCGAAACTATTATCGCAACTGCATCCGATTGTTCGGTAACCCCCAGAGCAGCCCTATGCCTGGTCCCCAGTTCCTTGCTTAAGTTTGGATTCTCCGTCATGGGCAAATAACAACCCGCCGCCATAACTTTATCATTTCTTACTATTACAGCACCATCGTGCAGTGGAGTATTGGGGATGAAGATGTTTATAATGAGTTCTGCAGTGAGATAACCTTCAATCCTTATCCCCGTTTCTATATATTCGTTAAGGCCTGTCTCTCTTTCCAATACTATCAAAGCACCTATTTTGTTTTTCGAAAGCTCCTCCGCTGCCTGGGCTAAGTTATCTATGAGGAGGTTGAGTTCCTCTTCTCCCAATCCGAAAAGGGAACTTGAAAAAAACTTGCTCCTTCCGAGCTGTTCCAGTGCCCTCCTCAGCTCCGGCTGGAAAACAACGAGAAGCGCAATCACACCCACCGTCATCGCGTTTTTCAAAAGCCAGTTAATAGTATAAAGTCCGAGCCATTCACTAAATTTAGTAAAAACAACGAATACTATAATTCCCCGTATGAGCTGTACTGCACGCGTACCCCGAATGAGCTGAATGGCTTTATAGGATACGTAGGCAACTATCGCTATATCAACAAGGTCCATCAGCCTAAAACCTTTGAAAAGTTCAAGAACCTGAAAAAACATTTTTCCACCTCATGGATGTAATCTACTCATCACTATTATAACATGATAATTTCTTGTTAATGTTTTTTTTGATAAATAAAATTTCTACACTCCCCTTGTCCCGAATCTGGAATCAAAGGTTATTCCTAAGGATAATATGAATACCGCCGGGGAAACGATCCATCCTAAGAAAGGCATGAGCTGTACCAACCCGAGCACCAAAGCTCCAAGGAGATATTCGGTGAGAAGATTTGAAGCTATGCGAACGTGTTCGTTTAACCTTCTCCCCATAAACACACTTACAGCAACATATCCAAAAAATCCCGCTATAGCCGCCAAAAGCATGACAGCTGGTATCAAAGGAATGCCGATAAGCGTTAACACTAAAAGCAGCACGACTACCGGTATGAGCAGCATTAAACCAAGCCCTTTTATTAATTTGCCGAAAGCATCCCTGTCAACAGTATTTGCAGCCGTTTTCACGTTATTTGGAAACAAGGCTATAGTCAGGGCTCCGAGGGCCAGAATGCCTAGGAAGCGCAAAAAATTAAATATCGTAGTTTGGGGAAAGTAGGTTCGACCCAACATTTTAGGGTTCCAGTAAAACCCGTACTTCCCCAGATTCCTCAAAACTTCGCCGATGCCGCCTGCCATACCCACCTGGTTTATCTTCCCTAGCACCCTGCTGTTTTCTTCGACTATGACCCTGCCGCCCACAGCTGTGGCGTCACCTTCCACGGTTCCGCTGACAATCACATCTCCCATTACTGCTACGGCATCACCCGAAATCCTGCCATTTATAATCACGTCACCCATAATCGCCACCGCATCGCCGTTTAAAACCTCACCTGCATTTATCACTACATCCTCTCCTATTTGCGCTATGTTGCCTCCGTCTCCATTGGCAAAGGCCGGAAAAAGGAAAAAAACCACAAAGAGCGCAATAAGATATTTCCGCAATCAAACTCCTCCTTCTCCAGAAAATTACAAAAGCTGCTTAATATGATAATAACATTTATCGTAGTTGTTCTCAATATGTGATATAATTAACTTAAAGTATTGATTTGCATAAATCTACAATAACTTTACTTAATAGAGAGGTCGATGGAAATTGCAAAAAGCAAGCCTCAACGAAACGCCTACAGCGAGCAGGCTCCATATTGCCATATTTGGCCGAAGGAATGCCGGCAAATCAAGTTTAATAAATGCTATAACCAACCAGGATATAGCCCTGGTGTCCCCTGTAGCCGGCACCACCACTGACCCGGTTTTCAAAGCCATGGAACTTTTACCGATAGGCCCCGTCGTCATAATTGACACTGCAGGTATCGACGACGAGGGCGCACTCGGAGAACTTAGGGTAAAGAAGACCTACCAGGTGCTCAATAAGACGGACCTTGCAGTTTTAATAATAGACGGCGCGGCAGGAGTCACCGACTTTGACGTGGAAATCCTGGGCAGGATTCGGGAGAAAAACATACCAGTAGTCGGAGTTGTAAACAAGTGCGATGTTGCCGGATACACACCTGAAGATAAGAAAAACTGGGAAAAAAGGCTGAATATTAACCTCATAGAAGTGTCCGCCTTGAAAAGGCAGGGCATAGAGGAACTCAAGCGGGAGATAATAAACAAAGCTCCATCGAGCATCCCGGAGCATCCTCTTATTGGCGACCTTATTTCCCCGGGCGACATCGTGGTATTGGTGGTACCCATCGACAAAGCTGCTCCCAAAGGCAGGCTAATCCTTCCCCAGCAGCAGACTATACGGGATGTGCTGGACCACAACGCCATTGCTGTAGTCACCAAGGAGACCGAGCTGAAAAATACATTATCCTCCCTTGCCAGAAAGCCTCGAATAGTCGTGACCGACTCCCAGGCCTTTGCCCGAGTGGCTCAGGACACCCCCAGGGATATCCCCATGACCTCTTTCTCGATACTTTTTGCCCGCTACAAAGGCGACCTGGCGCAGCTTGTGGAGGGCGTAAAGGCCATAAAAAACTTAAAGCCCGGCGATAAGGTGCTGATTTCCGAAGCCTGCACCCATCACAGGCAGGAAGACGACATAGGAACGGTAAAGATACCGAGGTGGCTAAGGCAGATACTTGGCTTTGATGTACAATTTGAATGGTCCAGCGGCTTTGGTTTCCCTGAAAACTTGGAGGACTTCAAACTGGTGATTCATTGCGGTGGGTGCATGATAAATAGGAGGGAAATGCTGTACAGGCTTTCCATTCTAAAGCAAAAAGGAATTCCTGTTGTGAATTATGGGGTATTCATCGCCTATGCATTGGGAATACTGGAAAGGGCATTAGAGCCGTTAAATGTTAGATTATCAAAATAATGAAAGAACCGTCTTGAAATTGGGCAACGGTCTGAGGAATAAAACTTGAGGAGGTGGATTTTTAAGAAATCCCCTCCTTAAACTTTTTTAGCACCCCATTTAAAAGCTATGTCTTTTTTCTCTCATGCTCGGGAAACCAATGTTTTGTCCTGTTGGCAATAGCCACAAGGCTAAGCATTATTGGCACTTCTTCCAAAACGCCAACTACCGTTGCGAGGGCAGCTCCCGACTCCAATCCAAAAAGGGAAACGGCCACGGCTACAGCCAGTTCGAAAAAGTTACTCGCTCCTATCATAGCTGCCGGTGCAGCCACGGACCTGTCTACCTTCCAAAGTTTCGCCCAAGCGTAAGCAAGAATGAAGATGAAATAGGTCTGTATAGTCAAGGGCACAGCTATCAGGAGGATGTGTATCGGGTTTTCAATTATATACTTTCCTTCAAAGCTGAATATTATAATGAGGGTAAGTAAAAGACCGATTATTGTGAAAGGCTTTAACATAGGAAGAAAAGTTTTCTCAAACCATTCCATACCTCTTGTTTTTATTAGGTAATTTCTAGTCAAATATCCTGCTGTGAGTGGTATTACTACGTAAAGTATGACAGAAAGTATTATCGTCTCATAAGGAACTCGGAGCTTTGCAAGGCCGAGTTGGAACATGACTATAGGAGCGTAAGCAAAAAGCAGCACTAAGTCGTTTATGGCCACCTGAACCAGGGTATAGTTGGGATCTCCATCAGTGAGATAGCTCCAAACAAACACCATGGCTGTGCAAGGAGCAGCTCCAAGGAATATGGCTCCTGCTAAATACTGTTGCGCAAGGTCGGCCGATATCCAAGGAGAAAAAACATTTTTAAGAAAGAGCCACGCAAAAAAGAACATGGTAAACGGTTTTATGAGCCAGTTAGTAACTAAAGTTATGGCAAGCCCTTTAGGATTTTTTCCAACCCTTAATACGCTTGAAAAATCTATCTGCACCATCATCGGGTATATCATGAACCATATAAGAATAGCTACAGGAATTGAGACTTGTGCATAAGTAAATTTCGACAAGAACTCTGGAAAAGCAGGGAGTTTTTGACCTATTAATATGCCCGCTATTATGCAAAGGATTACCCATACCGTCAAATACTTTTCAAAAAAGCCTAAACCTCCTTTTTTTCTTTCCAGCGTATTTTCCATCAAATAGTCACCCCCAAATATTTTATAATCTTTTTTTAAAAATTGCTGGTCTATCACAGTTAATTATTGGATGTTCTTTAAGATATTCAAGCTTTTCAATTTCCCTTTCTATCCCTTCATTTGACATGAGCCCGGAAGCAATTATTTTTAATTTTTCACCAGCCTCTTTTAGACATTCTTCATTCAGAGCATAAAATACCCATTGTCCTTCTCTGAATTCTTTAACTAAATTCGCTTCTTTTAATATCCTCATGTGTTGTGAAACTGCTGACTGCGTAATTCCGAGGATATATTCCAATTCACATGCACATAGTACATTATTGGATAAGAGCATTAAGATCTTAAGGCGTGTACTTTGACTCATTGCTTTAATAATCCTTTGCAATCTCTCCAGACTAGTAATAATTTCCTCTCCACCTCCTTTTTAATTAGCATTTATTTACAACATATAAGTATTTTCTTATATTATAAATTACTTAAATGTCCAAGTCAATTATTCTTGACAAGTATTTTTCTATATGCTAATATAGGAATGTAGAAAATTACAGTTATTGTTAAAAGGAGGTAAACTAATAAGTGTCCGACGAGATTTACGATATGTATGCTTCAATTTTCAAAGCTTTATCCCACCCGACAAGGATAAAAATCATAGAGCTGCTTGCCACTAAAGGTGAGATGTGCGTTTGCAATATAAGCGAAAATTTAAAAATAGACCAGCCTACCGTGTCTAAGCATCTTAGTATTTTGAAAAATGCAGGAATCATAGAGAGTAAAAAAGAAGGCCTTATGGTGAATTATAAGATAAGAATGCCTTGTATAGTAGACTTTTTCAGATGTGCCAATCAAGTCATCCAAGCAGATATAAATGCCAAATTTGCGTTGTCTTTAAAGAAAATTGAAGTTATGAAGGAGGAAAAATAAAATAATGAAAGAATGGCAGAAATTCCTCACAATAGTGGTCATCTTTCTATTTGCTTATTATATGCCCCTTTCAAACCCCAGGTTTACCGGCGCCGTTCTCGAGTCCCTTTACATGCTACAGGATTATGCAAGGCTACACGTCCTGACATGCCTAGTGCCTGCATTTTTTATAGCAGGTGCTATCGCAAATTTCATATCTCAAGCTGCGGTTATAAAATATTTTGGAAGCGATGCGAAAAAATGGCTATCTTTTGCCGTGGCATCTATTTCCGGCACCATACTTGCCGTATGTTCTTGCACGGTTCTTCCACTTTTTGCAGGGATTTATAAAAGGGGAGCAGGAATCGGCCCGGCAACAGCCTTCCTATATTCAGGACCTGCTATAAACGTGCTCGCAATTATCATGACCGCCCGCATCCTGGGATGGAAACTGGGAGTTGCAAGGGCTATAGGAGCTGTAGTTTTTGCAGTTGTAATTGGACTCATAATGGAGCTACTGTATGGCAGAGAAGATAGGGAAAGGACAAAAAAGCTCAATATGAACCTGACTCCCGGAGAGGAAAAAGGCAGGAAATTGTATCAAGAGGTAATTTATTTTCTCAACTTAGTATTGATATTGATTTTTGCAGCATGGGGAAAACCCGCACAACCAGCAGGTTTTTTCAGTACAGTATATAACGTAAAGTGGTACATCACATCGCTTCTGTTGATAACTCTAGGGGGCATCCTATACACATGGTTTAAAAAGGAAGAGCTCGTCTCTTGGATCGAATCAACTTGGAGCTTTGCGAAACAGATAATGCCGCTTCTTTTCGGCGGAGTTCTTATTGCAGGTTTCCTCATGGGACGACCTAATGTAGACGCAGGAATAATTCCTGCTAAATATATAGCAACAATCGTAGGTGGCAACTCTATTATGGCAAATTTTCTCGCTTCGATCGTCGGTGCGTTTATGTATTTTGCAACGCTCACGGAAGTTCCCATACTTCAAGGTCTTCTTGGCTCAGGAATGGGACATGGCCCGGCCCTGGCCTTGCTACTTGCAGGTCCTGCCTTAAGCCTTCCGAATATGCTGGTCATAAACAGTGTGCTTGGCTCTAAAAAGACTATAACCTATGTGTCTTTGGTAGTCATAATGGCCACATTGACCGGTTATATATTCGGCGCATTAGTGTAAGAATAAAAAAACAAAAAAAGAAAGGAAGAATATTTGTGAATAACAGCGAAAAAATTATTGGGATCCTTCCCTGCTCAGGTGCTTGTAATGTAGGAATTATGACGACAAAAGCTACTGTTAAAGCATGCGAAGCGCATAAAAATGTAAATTTTGTCTGTGCCTTAGGGCTTCCCTTAGGTATACCAGGAATAATTGAAAATGCTAAAAAGTCTGATGCATATCTTGCATTAAATGGTTGCGAAATAAGGTGTGCCACAAAGGCTTTAGAATCAGTGGGTATCAAACCTGATGACGAAATTGTAGTTTCGGAAAAATGTGATATGAAGAAAAACAAGAATTTCTCTGACGAAACCGGACTCGACGTCTTGATGGAAGAAGTTGAAAATTTTATCCGAAAATGGTCTCAAAACTTCTATGCATCTTAACCGGCAAATAGAAATAGAATAATTACGCCGGTTTTTAAAAGATAAAGAAATTAAACATTCAGGGAGGTAAAAAATCATGGAAATTAAAATTTTAGGCACAGGATGCCCAAAGTGCAAGGCCCTCGAGCAAAATACGCGGGAAGCCCTTCAGGAACTTGGCATTACGGCAAATATCGAAAAGGTACAGGATGTAAACAAAATTATGGAGTACGATATCATGTTTACTCCGGGACTTGTAGTAAACGGCGAAGTTAAGGTTTCCGGCAAAGTAGCAACAAAGGATGAAATAAAGGAAATCCTGCAAAATTATCTTTAATTGAAAAGCCGCTTTTAGGTCACAAGATCTAAAAGCGGCTTTCCTTACCACTTATGCAATCCGTAATTTTTCACATTACCTGACAATCACCGTTCAATCTTTTCTCCAAGTTTATGTTCCTTTCCGGCAAAAAGCCTCTCTATATTGCTCCTATGTCTGTATATGGCTATTGCAGCCATGATTATTCCGTATATGACGTAAATTGCCGGATATCTCAATAACAAAAGGATTACAGGGAAACTTCCACTTCCAAATATTGAACCTAACGAAACATACCGTGTTGCAGCTATAGCAATTATTCCAACAGCCGTCGAAAATAGGGCAGCTTTAGGAGCAAGGGCGAATGCAACCCCCATACTCGTGGCTATCCCTTTCCCGCCGTTGAAGTTAAGAAAAAGCGACCAGTCATGTCCGATAATTACGAAAAGTCCGCAAAAAAGCCCCAGCGTATCGCCCCAAATTAATTTAGCTATTAAAGCCACAAGAAATCCCTTCATGAAGTCGGCCACGTATACAATAGCCGCCGCCTTTTTCCCGACCACTCTGAGGACATTGGTGGTGCCGGGGTTTCCGCTTCCGTATTTTCGTATATCTATTCCGTAATATTTTTTGCAAATAAGATGAGCTGAAGAAATAGACCCTATAATATAACTTATTATTCCCGCAATTAAAAATTTAATCAATCCACTTCGCCTCCTTTTGCCTTTTATATTTTAATTCTACCATAAATTGATATAGAAAATATAAACAAAATAAAACAAAAATGGGCCGTATTTTTAATATGCCCATTTTATTCCACTATAATGTAATATTCAGCTCTTTGTTGAACATGTCCTATCTTTGCACACTCAACATTGCTTCTTTTGAGCTCCTTTATCAAAATTTCGCTCTTTTCTTCGGGGCAGGATATCAGAAGTCCTCCAGAAGTCTGCGGGTCAAAGAAAACATCCTGCAGTTCCTCTTTTATATCATTTAAAAATATAACCTTGTTCTCCAGATATCTCCTGTTGGCGTAAAGCCCCGCCGGCAAAAGCCCCATAGATGCGTATTCGAAAATCGCTGAAATAACCGGTACTTTTTCGGCTTCTATTTTTATCGTAACTCCCGACGCTTCTGCCATTTCATACGCATGACCCAGCAGCCCGAAACCCGTAATATCGGTAACAGCGTTTACCCCTACTTTGATAGCCGCCTCGGAAGCCGCTTTGTTCAAGGTGTTCATAACACCTATTGCTTCTTTAACAGATACATCGTCAACCATGTCGGCCTTTATGGCTGTGGTAAAAATTCCCGTACCCAGGGGTTTTGTGAGTATAAGCACATCGCCGGGCTTTGCACCAGCATTAGTAAGCACTTTTGCCGGGTGTACTGTACCTATAACCGAAAGGCCATAGATAGGTTCCGGTGTCTTTATGGAATGGCCTCCCGCTATTATAGCCCCTGCTTCGATTACTTTGTCCGCCCCACCCTTTAACACAATAGGAAGCACGTCCTCCACCAAATCTTCCGGAAAGCCGACTATGTTCAGAGCAAGAAGAGGTCTTCCACCCATCGCATAGATATCGCTCAAGGCATTGCAGGCCGCAATTTGTCCAAAAAGGTAAGGGTCGTCAACAACGGGTGTAAAAAAATCTATGGTATGGATAATGGCAAGGTCGTCAGCAATCTTATACACCGCAGCATCATCAGAGGTCTCAAGGCCCACTAGCAGATTTTCGTGTTTCATAATTGGTAACTGCCGCAGAACCTGCGACAGCGCCGAAGGCGAAAGTTTCGCCGCTCATCCAGAGCTGCAAGTGAGTTCCGTAAGTTTTATCTTTTTTTCCACCGTTTTTCACCTCCTATCCAGCCGGAAAAATCTTGACTTTGTGTCACCTTATATTTCTGTTATTTTTCCGGCCCCGATGTTTTACATCATTGAATATTCGCCATCTCAGGTTTTATCGTTAAGACAATTATATCAAACCACCCTAAAACTTCAATCTTTGACATTTCAACTTTGAAAAACTGCACACTATTTAGCTATTGAAATTTTCTATTGTTTCCTAGCGCTAAATTCCTATTTTCAATTGGTATTCTTGAAATATTTTTAATATAATTTCCATGAAACATAGTGAATATCATCACAATTTTGGGGAGGTGCATAATTTGAATCAAAAGAGAGTGGTTATTTTTTCCGGCATCGCTGTAGGAGCTTTAGCCGTGATGCTAACCGTATTAGGAAATCCGCCAAATCAAGGCATTTGTGTAGCGTGTTTCATAAGGGACATCGCAGGAGGGTTGGGACTTCACAGAGCTGAAGCAGTGCAGTACATAAGGCCCGAAGTGCCCGGCTTTATCCTCGGCTCTTTCATCATATCTCTAATATCTGGTGAATTTAGAGCCCGTGGCGGCTCTGCCCCGCTCACTCGTTTTATCATAGGATTTTTCGTCATGGTAGGGGCATTAGCCTTTCTCGGATGTCCCCTTCGCATGGTTTTGAGGCTTGCAGCCGGAGATTTAAATGCGATCCCGGCATTTGTCGGTTTTGCCCTTGGGATTTATTACGGGCTTTTTTTCATCAAGAAAGGCTATTCACTCGGTAGAAGTTATAAAATCCCACAAGGCAATGCTTATTTGATGCCCGCCATATCGGTTTTTTTACTTATGTTAGTTGCATTTTCACCTTCCTTCATCTTCTTCAGCCAAAAAGGCCCCGGTTCTATGAAGGCTCCGTTTATTGCGTCCCTCGCAGCTGGATTAATTATCGGGATTCTTGCCCAAAGATCGCGCCTCTGTATGCAAGGGGGCATAAGAGATATTTTCCTTCTAAGAGACTTCCATCTTTTCTCGGGATTCATCAGTATTTTCATCACGGCACTAGTTTTAAATCTGGCACTGGGCAAATTTCATCCGGGGTTTGCTAACCAACCCATAGCTCACAGCATGCATTTGTGGAATTTTCTCGGGATGTTCCTCGCGGGATTCGGGTCGGCCCTCCTCGGTGGATGCCCTCTAAGGCAGTGCATCTTGGCAGGCGAGGGTGACACCGACGCTGCAGTAGCTTTTCTCGGGATGCTTGTCGGCGCGGCCTTTTCGCATAATTTCGGTCTTGCCGCATCTGCGAATGGGGTCGGGTTAAACGGCAAAGTGGCAGTGATTGTGGGAATAGCTTTACTCACTATCATAGCAGCTCTAAACGTCTCCCTTGATATTTTCCAAAAGAAAGGAAGTGAATTTCTCAATGTCCAGAAGGCTTGACGCCAGGGGACTTTCATGTCCCATACCCGTCGTATTGACAAAGAAAGCTCTCGAAGAATCTCCCGAAGAAAATCTGGAAGTTCTGGTCGACAATCCCACAGCCAGGGAAAATGTCTGCCGACTTGTGAGGAATTTGGGATATAACGTGGAAATAATAAATTCAGGCGAAGAATTCACAATAAAAATTGCGAGGTAGACCACTGATGGTAAATTATCCCTTTTTCATGATAACCTTTCCTTCGGTTCACCATGCTTTAAGGTTCGAATCCAGGATGAAAGGGACCGGCATATCCTTTCAACTGGTACCGGTGCCAAGAGAAATAAGCTCAAGCTGCGGTGTGGCGGCCAGAGTTAACTTTGTCGAGGAAAGCGTTTTAATCGGTACCATTGACAATTTGCAGCTAGAATACGACTCGATTTACATTTACGACCAACCTAAAGAAAAGCCCCGTCTGGTGAAAAAGTGGAAGGTTTACTCATGAATGGGTAATTAAGCCCATCCCGTATTTTGCAGGACCCAAGCAAAAAAGGGCAGTTTTTCCTCAACTGCCCTTTTTATTCGCCCAATTTCCTCGCAAAAATAAGGTAGCCCGTGTGCCCCACCATCAGGTCCTCCGGACGGAGCCTTTCCGGGACCAGCTTGTATTTTCTCATCATAATTTCTACGACTTCGACAATGTAAAAACCGCCCTTTTCCAGCGCTTCCATGGTCTGCGTAACCTGGTTCGTAGTGGGGACTATAATCCCAAGATGTCCGGCAGGCTTTAACGCTTTTCTTATCTCCCCTATAACATCCCACGGCTCTCGAACATCAAGGAAAAAGGCGTCCAAGTCCTCTTCTTCTATTCCATCGGCAATAGATTTATTGTGCATTACTACATTGTCGAATTCAGCAAAACTCCTTATATTCTTCTCGGCAAGTTTATAAAATTCCTCTCTCTGTTCGTAGGTATAGACCCGCCCTTCCGGGCCCACCGCCCGGGAAAGGCATACTGTAAAAGCACCCGAGCCTGTCCCAGCCTCTCCTACTCGTTTCCCGGGAAATATATCGAGCCGCATCATTATGTAGGCCCCTTCTTTAGGATAGACTATTTGAGTTCGGCGCTTAAGATAATACATTACATAATCGAACGTATCACAACTAAGAACATGGTAAACAGTGCCCTTTACTTCGAAACTACCCCCTGGTCTAATTTCAGCAAGTTCTTTTGAATTTATCTGGCCGTTCGGCAATCCTATTTTATTCGGCGATGCCACATCGACCACTTTTTTGAAGCCTTCCGGTCCAATTATAACTCTTTTTGTCGAAAATCCCGACTGCATTTTGGGGCCTCCTTTCTTATTCGAATAGTCCTTCGTAGCGGCCTAGTCTACCACCTCTCACCATATTGAGGGGTATCGAAAACATTATACCCAACTTGCTGTCTTCAGTAAAACTACCTATTTCACTCTCTATTGCATCTGCTATTTTATAAAGAGTTTCTGCATCTTCAATCACAGAAAGTACAGTCTTATTTACAAAAAGCCCTTCTTCTTTTAATTTTTTTATGCTGGCTATCATAGGTCTTTCCTCTTCAAAACTTTTCATGATTACTCCTTGCCCCATAGAGTCGAGTACCGTCGCACCTTTAGCACCATTTTTCTTCATGACCCCGAGCAGCTTTTTCAAAAGTTCAGGCTTGTTGAGAATTATTACCATTAAGTACACTGCCTACCCTCTCCTTTTTGAAAAATAATTTTATCAACGGCGGTGCCAGCAAAGTGGTAACAAGTACCATCATAACTGAAGCGCTAAATAGCGAAGGAGAAACGATTCCTTTTTTAAGGCCCATATTCACTATGATTAAAGCTACCTCACCCCTCGGCACCATTCCAGCGCCAATTGTAAGACTCTCCCTCCAGTCAAACCCCGACAGTCTTGCCATAATGCCGCAGCCGATTATTTTCCCCAGGACCGCTAGGATTATGACGGCTACACTAAATCCTATCCCCCCTATCATAGTCCTTACGTCAACTTTCAATCCTATGCTTGCAAAAAAAATAGGGGTAAAGAACAAGTACGCCAGGTCTTCTATTCCCTTTGCAATCTTATCTTTCGTTTTATAATTTGAAAAAATCAAACCGGCTGCATAAGCTCCTGTAATTGCCGCAATTTCAGCTTTTTCAGCTAAATATGCTACAGCAAAGCAAATTACCATGCTAAATGTTATAAACCGATTGCCGGGCCTCATAAACATTGTTATCAAATTCTCACACCTGCTAAATACTATTGCAAGTCCAACTATAAAAATTGTAAATCCGCCAATCTTTTCAACAAGCGGCAGGATATTGGTCCCTCCCGCTATAAACCCTATTACAAAAGTCAAAAGAAGAATGCCCAAAACGTCGTCGATAACCGCTGCAGCCAGGATAGCTATCCCTTCTTTGGAATTAAGCTTTCCCATTTCTCTTAATGTCTGGACTGTTATGCTGACTGAAGTCGCGGTAAGCATCGTCCCTAAAAACAACGACTCAGGCAGGGATATTCCTGCGGCAAGCCCAACTGCAACCCCTGATAGAAAAGGAAGCACTACTCCTCCCAAAGCTATAAGCGCGGAGGAAAATCCAGACGCTAAAAGGTCGGACGTATCGGTCTCAAGGCCAGCCAAAAACATTAAGAGCACCACGCCTATCTCGGCCATAAACTCAAGGGTGTGTTCAGAATGAACAAGGCCTAATAACGAAGGACCAATGATAAGTCCTGCCACTATCTGCCCCAAAACATTGACTTGTCGTAACCTTGCCGCTACGTAACTTCCAATCCTAGCGACTCCAAGTACAATAGCAAGTTCTAGTAAATTCAAAGGCAATTTACCCCCTTATCTCGTTATATTGCTCGTAGTAAAACTTTGCTTTCTCAAAATCTTCCCAAGTGTTTATGTTAAAAAATTCGGGATAGAATTTGTCTTTTGGCAAATCTACATAGCGGGTATTTACTTGGGAAAAAAGGTCCCTTACTCTTTTTGTCCCTTTCTTATTTATAATATACTCAATAGGAGCAATGCATTTTTTTGAATATAGTGCATGGAGCGGTTCTATAAACTCACCAAACCGTGGACAAGCCACATCAAATCCATAAGATTTTTCAATCAAAAAAAGTATCAGCTCGGGATTCAAGAAAGGCATGTCACATGCCACAAAAAAACCCATCTCGCACCGCATTTTTTTAAGGCCTGTATATATCCCTCCCAGGGGGCCTAGACCTATTATATCATCTTTAAATAAAAGGCACCGATTTCTTAAAAAATCCAGATGCTCGGAATGGTTGGATATGACTAAGACTTCACAAAAAAGAGGTTCTAATACGTTTACTATCCTTTCTAATATTGTAACTCCCCCGAGTTTCAATAACCCTTTGTTTTGCATTGACATGCGTGATGATTCTCCGCCGTTCAACACAACCGCCGAATATTCCTTCATCCGCTTTTTCCCCTCCGCAATGGCACTCGCGATAGCACTATACTATATTATAGCAGATATTTCTCAAAAAACAGCAATTCATAATGGTAAAAGGCGGGCTTTTGCCCGCCCTTCATTTGCTCAAGAAATTAATTTTAATGTTAATGCTATTCTATTATGGTAAGATTCTTATCGCAAACCGTCAATACTTCACACCCGTTATCAGTTACCACAACCAAATCCTCTATCCTTACCCCAAGCCTTCCGGGTATATATATTCCCGGTTCTATCGAAAATATCATGCCCGGCTCAACCCTTTCCATGTTCGCTGCAGAGACATCACCAAACTCATGCACCTCTATCCCTATTGAATGCCCTGTTCGGTGGGTAAAATATCGGCCATAGCCGGCACTTTCGATGTAATTTCTCGCAGCCGCGTCTATATCGCAAAATCTCACACCGGGTCTAACCGCTTCAATCGCCTTCATGTTGGCCTCCAACACAATGCTATATATCTTTCTAGCCTCTTCCGAAGCTTTTTTGTAAAACACAGTTCTAGTTATATCAGAACAGTAGGAATCCTTTACGCAACCGATATCTATTACAATCGAATCTCCTTCTTTAACAGTAAAGTCTCCCGGAACGTGGTGGGGGTCTGCAGCATTCGCACCATAGGCGATGATGGGCTCGAAGGAAAAGCCGTCGGCCCCTAAATCTTCGTAAATTTCAATTAGCATCCGTCTCATCTTTTTTTCGGTACACCCTTTCGGTATCAGTTCTAAAATTTTCTTTACAGCTTCGCTGTTTATCTTAGATGATTTCCTCATCAAGTCAATTTCGGACTGATCCTTTTTCATTCTCACTTTTTCGACTATATCCGAGACGACAAATTTGCAGCCTTTCTTAAATTCCATGAGCCTCAATAAAAACCGGGAAGGCCAGTTTTTGTCCACACCCAAAGTTTCCCCTTCTTTTACGTGCTTTGAGAGAAGCTCCACAGGGTCCTCTACATCGTTAAAAAATATTTTTTCTAGTCCCAAATCTTCGCTGACGGGGAAAAGCTCATTGACAAAAAGCTTGCACTCTCCGCCGGCATCGATATAAAGCGCAAGCATCCTTTCGCCAGGATGTATCCACTTCCCCGTAAGATAAAATATCGAAGCGGGGTCGGAGATTAGAAGCTGCGGTACGTTTTGCCTTTCCATCTCTTTTAGAATTTTTTTGAGTCGTTCCTCGTTCAAAAAGTATCCCTCCTTGTACTCTTACTTTTTTCTCTCACTATACCGACAGTTTAATTATATCAGAAATCTTCTCAATTACATCAATTTTTTCTATCATATCAATCTATCCCCAGCATCTGATATATGGGTTTCCCAGGGGGGACTATCGGGACTGCCTTTTCGTCCTTATCTATCACTACCTCGACGACAGCCGGTTTTCCTTCATTTATTGCCCTTTTTATCGTCTCGCGCACTTCATCTCTCCTCGTAATTTTGTACCCTGCAGCACCAAATCCTTCGGCTATCCTTACATAATCGGCTTCATCCCCCAAATCCGAATGGGAAAACCTGCCCCCGTAAAACATTGCCTGCCACTGCCGGACCATTCCAAGGCTTTTGTTGTTAAAAACCACCACTATTACTGGTATATCGTACCTCAGGGCCGTTAAAAGCTCATGGCAGTTCATCTCGAAACTTCCATCACCCGCTATATCCAAAACAACCTTATCAGGCCTTCCTACTTTTGCACCTATGGCCGCAGGGAGACCGAAACCCATCGTACCGAGGCCACCCGAGGTTATAAAACTCGAAGAATCTTCAAATTTGTAATATTGAGCAGCCCACATCTGATGCTGTCCCACTTCCGTCGCTATTATTGCCTTGCCTTCTGTGAGTTTGTTTATTTCCTCTATTACGAACCTTGGGGTCAAGCCATTTTCAGGATCTTTTAAAATATACTTACCTTTAAAATGCCCAATCCTCTTTAACCAATCATCGTGACGTTTTTCCGGAATAACCTCAGCGAGCACAGCAAGCAATTCTTTCGCGTCTCCATGCATGGAAAGGTCCGCCCTCACGTTTTTGCCTATTTCTGCAGAATCTATGTCGATATGGATTATCTTGGCGTTTTTTGCAAACTCGTCGGTCTTTCCCGTCACCCGGTCGTCGAACCGGGCCCCTACCGCAATTAAAAGGTCGCATTCACTAACCGCAAGATTTGCCCATGGGTTGCCGTGCATACCCAGCATCCCAAGGTAAAGCTCGTGGTCGTGCGGAAAACATCCGATACCCATAAGAGTTGTTGTGACGGGACAGTGTATCTTTTCTGCAAGATTCTTCAGTTCTGAAAAAGCGCCTGACAGCTTTACACCGCCGCCGGCATAAATTACCGGTCTTTCCGACTTCATTATCATTTCCACAGCTCTTTCAATTTTCTCTTTTTCAAATTTGATATAATTTATTTTCTCTGAAAGCGCTTTAAAAGATGGGTTCATGTCATTCTTTTGTTCTTCCACATTGGTTTCCGAAGCCATTATGTCTTTAGGCAGTTCTATGACTACAGGACCCGGCCTGCCCGACTTCGCTATGTGGAAAGCTTCTTTCACAGTCTTCAATATTTCCCTTTTGTCCCTCAGCATAAAGCTGTGCTTCGTTATCGGCAGGGTAATCCCGCATATATCCACTTCCTGGAAAGAATCCTTCCCTATCAAATCGGTAGAAACCTGACCGGCCAGCACTACCATAGGTACGGAATCCATATACGCGTTGGCTATGCCCGTCACCAAGTTGGTGGCCCCCGGACCAGAAGTGCTCATCACCACCCCTACTTTTCCGGTTGCCCTGGCGTATCCGTCCGCTGCATGGGCAGCTCCTTGTTCATGGACTGTCCTGACATGCTTTATCTTCCTGTTGTTGTAAAGCGCATCGTAAATAGGAAGCACGGCTCCTCCCGGAAATCCGAATATGACCTCTACACCCACATCTTCAAGAGCTTTTAAAAGTACTTCCGCTCCAGTCATCTCCTTCTCCACCTCTTATAAAAGTATAATTTTTTGCCAAATTAAAAAAGGCCCTTCGCCTCTTATTAAAATAAGGGGCGAAGGGCCTTCGCGGTACCACCCTCTTCATCCGCACCTTGCGGTTGCGGACCTCTGCAGGTACGGGACTTAAAAAGTCCGATACCCGGCACTTTAACGGATGCCAATTCCCTAAAAAGGGGCCCGACCGGAGCTACTCAACTTCACCCCGGCAGCTCGGAGGTGATTTTCGGTAAATCCCTCGGTATCGGCTCTCACCTTGCCCGACTCTCTGTAACCTTGGGAAGTTACCTACTGTCCTCTTCATCGCCTTTTATAAAAATATTATTGTGTTTGATTATACAACAAAAGTCTTCATTTTGCAAGCTAATTTGAAATAACCCCTCCATTCGTCGCAAAACTCTTATTCAAAGCGTTTACATAAGCAAGGGCACTTGCTTCTATTATGTCAGTGCTGAGACCACGACCTGTAAAAATCTTTCCATTTCTTTCGACTTTGACTACGACTTCGCCCATGGCATCTTTTCCGCCCGATACTGCTTTTATCGAATAATCCATAAGTCTGCAATTTATGCCGCAAGCTCTGTCTATTGCCTTGTAAGTGGCATCGATAGGCCCATCACCAGTTGAAGCTTCCTCTATAACCTTACCTTCCTTTTTCACTCGCACAGTTGATGTGGCTATGGATTGATTGCCGCAGGAAACCAAAAAGTATTCTAACTCTATTACTTTTGGAATATTGACCACCTGTTCCCCAAGAATGGCCTCAATATCTTCATCGGTAACCTCCTTTTTCTTGTCCGCAAGGTCCTTAAATCTTTCAAAAGCCTTTAATGCCTCTTCCTCCGGAAGGTCATATCCCAATTCCTTTAACCTGTGCATAAACGCATGTCTGCCGGATAGCTTTCCGAGGACAATCCTGTTGGATGGGAGTCCTATGGACTCCGGCGTCATTATTTCGTAAGTGGACCTTTCGGAGAGCACGCCGTGCTGGTGAATACCCGACTCGTGGGCAAAGGCGTTTGCACCTACTATCGCTTTATTTGGCTGGATGAAGATCCCGGTAAGCGAGCTCACCAGCTTGCTTGTGCGGTAAATTTGCCTGGTATCCACTCCTACATCCACCTGGTAGACGTCTTTCCTGGTCACAAGGGCCATTACTATTTCTTCCAAAGCCGCATTTCCCGCCCTTTCTCCGAGGCCGTTTACCGCGCATTCCACCTGAGTCGCTCCGTTTTTCACCGCTGCGAGGGAATTGGCCACTGCCATCCCCAGGTCGTTGTGGCAGTGGACGCTAACAACCACTCGGTCCAGCTCAGGCACTTTTTCCCTGAGTACCCTTACCAGTTCGCCGAATTCTTCAGGGGTCGAATAACCTACTGTATCGGGGATGTTTATCACCGTTGCACCGTTTTTAACGGCAACGGAAAAAAGCCTGCAAAGGAACTCCAGATCTGACCTGCTTGCGTCTTCTGCTGAAAACTCCACATCGGATGTGAAGCTTTTGGCTCTTTTTACAGCTTCGGCTGCAGCCTCCAAAACCTCTTCAGGCGTCATTTTGAGCTTGTATTTCATGTGTATGGGGGAAGAAGCGATGAATGTATGTATCCTCGGATTTTCGCTGTTTTTCAGTGCTTCCCAAGCGGTATCTATGTCCTTGGGATTAGCTCTAGCTAGAGCCGCTATAACAGGCCCCTTCACGTTTTCAGCGACTGTCTTTACCGCTTCAAAATCTCCCTTTGAAGCTATCGGAAACCCTGCTTCGATTACATCCACTTTCATTTTTGCAAGCTGTTTCGCTATTTCCAGTTTTTCCCTCGCATTTAATGCTACGCCGGGGGTTTGCTCTCCATCCCTCAGAGTAGTATCGAATATCCATATTCTCCTGGTCATAATAAGACCCCCAGATTTTTCATTTTTTCAACCAAGGCATCATGCTGCGGAGGGTTTCTCCCACTTTTTCGATGGGATGTTCAGCATCTTTCGAAAGGAGCGTCTTGTATACCGGCCTTCCTGCCTGATTTTCTAAAATCCACCTTTTTGCAAATTCGCCACTGACAATTTCCTCTAAAACCTTTTTCATTTCCTTTCTTGTTTCTTCCGTTATTATTCTTTTTCCGACCGTAATGTCGCCGTACTTGGCGGTGTCGCTGATAGAATACCTCATCCATTTTATCCCGCCTTCGTATATCAGGTCCACTATCAATTTCATCTCATTGAGGCACTCAAAATATGCAATCTCAGGTTGGTACCCTGCTTCCACCAGTGTTTCGAAACCGGCTTTGATGAGTTCAGTGAGCCCTCCGCAAAGTACGCATTGCTCACCGAAAAGGTCGGTTTCCGTTTCTTCTGCAAAGGTAGTTTCGATGACACCCGCCCTAGTAGCACCTATTCCTTTTGCGTAAGCTAATCCTATTTCCAGCGCTTTTCCGCTGTAATCCTGGTAGACCGCAATCAACGCCGGAACTCCAGCTCCTTGCTCGTACATCCTCCTCACAAGGTGTCCTGGACCTTTAGGTGCTACCATGAATACATCCACGTATTCCGGTGGTTCAATCTGGTTGAACCTTATATTGAAGCCGTGGGCAAAAGCTAATGCTTTGCCTTCCTTCAGCTCCGGCTTTATACTCTTTTCGTAAATCTTTGGCTGGACATGGTCAGGCACGAGAAGCATAATGATATCAGCTTCCTTGGCCGCCTCTTCCACATTTTTCACTGTAAGTCCCGCTTGCTCTGCCTGGTTCCACGACTTACTTCCTTCATACAATCCCACAATCACATCCACGCCGCTTTCTTTTAGGTTTAGAGCATGGGCGTGCCCCTGACTCCCGTATCCTATTATCGCCACCTTTTTGCCCTGAAGGACCTTTAAATCTGCATCGCTGTCGTAATAAATCTTAGCCATGAATATTCCCTCCTAAATTTTTTATGATTTTTTATGTTCTGCGCCTTTTCAGGCGCTCATTTACTGCTCCGGGGATTCAATGCATTTACTGCCTCTGTTCATCGCTATTATCCCGGTCCTGACAAGTTCCTTTATTCCGAAAGGCCTCAATATCTCCTCCATGGCATTGACCTTATCCTTATCCCCTGTAAGTTCGATAATCATCGAATCCCTGCTGACATCGATGATATTCGCCCTGAAAATCTCTGCTATACCTATTATCTCTGACCTTTTTTCAGGTTCAGTGTTGACCTTTATCATCACAAGTTCGCGGCTCACGGAATTTTCGGGCTCTATAAAACTCACCTTTATCACATCAATTAATTTGTTAAGCTGTTTTTTTATCTGCTCGATTATCCTCTCATCCCCATCCACCACAATCGTCATCCTGGAAATCTCGGGATTGTCTGTCGGGCCAACGGCGAGGCTTTCGATATTGAAGCCCCGCCGGGCAAAAAGTCCTGCGACTCTTGAAAGAACCCCGGGATGATTTTCAACTAATACTGCCAAAGTAGCTTTCATAAGCCTCCTCCTTTCTTAGCATACTCTTTACCCGCGCCTCCATCGTCAATATGCATTCCAAGAGAAAACTGCCCTCTTCTTGAAGCATCGTCGAAATTGCTTTTTTAAGCGCATTTTTTCTTTCCACTTTCAATGCTTTTATTCCGTAACTTTCGGACAGCTTTACAAAATCGGGAAGAAATCCGAAATGTACCTGGCTATACCTTCCCCCGCAGTGAATATCCTGCAGTTCCTTTACGAGCCCCAAGCCCCTGTTGTTGAAGAGTATTATCTTCACCGAAAGGTCGTTTTCCCTGAGCGTCGCAAGTTCCGCAAAATTCATCTGGAAACTGCCGTCCCCAGTTATGTGAATCACCTGCTTTTTTGGGTTTGCAATTTTAGCACCTATGGCCGCCGGAAGGCCGTAACCCATGGTGCCAAGCCCGCCGGATGTTATGAAGCTCCTTGGGTACTTAAATTTATAGTACCTGGCCGTCCACATCTGATGAGCTCCCACGTCAGTAGTAATTATCAAATCACCTTTCGTTTGTTCATAAAGTTCCCCTATTATGTCCAATGGTGAAATATCGCTACACCCCTCTACGAGTTCCTTGCCTTTCAAACCTTCCAAATATTCCTTCCAATCTTTTCTAGACCGCTTTTCTATTCTCTTTAATAGTTCGCAGAGGACATTTTTTATGTCTCCCACGATTGGGATATCGACTTTTACATTCTTTCCTATCTCTGCCGGGTCCACATCAATGTGTATTATTTTCGCATTCTCATCGAATCCTCTTGCTCCACCGGTTAATCTGTCGTTAAACCGACAGCCTAAAGCAACTATCAAATCGGCCTTTTTCAAGGCTTCGTTGGCCCAGGGCATACCGTGGGTACCCGCCATCCCCAAAAAGAGAGAATGCTCCCCTGGAAAAGAACTTATCCCCATCAAGGAAACCGCTACTGGAATATCGGCGGTTTCGGAAAGAATTTTTAGCTCCTCATAAGCCCCGGAGGATACCACCCCACCGCCGGCTAAAATTACCGGCCTTTTTGCATTATTTATTGCCTCCGCAGCCTTTATAATTTGCAGCGGATGCCCTTGCAGCGTAGGCTTATACCCTTTTAAAAACACTTCCCTTGGGTAAACAAAGTCTATTTTATCTCTTGCCACATCTTTCGGCAGATCTATCAAAACGGGCCCCGGCCGACCTGTGGAGGCTATGTGGAAAGCCTCCTTAACTATCCTTGGTATATCGCTTGCATTTTTGACAAGATAATTGTGTTTTGTAAAAGGCGCAGTAGCCCCCGTTATATCCACTTCCTGGAACATGTCGCCGCCTATCTGGCTTAGTGGCACCTGTCCTGTTATGGCGACGATCGGTATTGAGTCCATATAGGCCGTCGCTATGCCTGTCACCAAGTTTGTCGCACCAGGCCCTGATGTAGCAATACAAACCCCCACTTTCCCCGAAACCCTGGCATATCCGCTGGCCGCATGGGCTGCCGCCTGTTCCGAACGGGTAAGCACATGCTTAATTTTTTTGTTATAAAACAGTGCATCGTATACTTCTAATACCGCTCCTCCCGGATAACCGAAGACCACTTCTACTTTTTCTTCTTCCAAACACTTTACTAATGCCTCAGCGCCTGTAATCCGCATTATCTTCCCACCCCTTTTTTGGTAAAAAAAATCGCCCCCGATACGTAACGTATCAGGGGCGAGGTCTTCCTCGCGTTACCACCCTGCTTTACCCGAAATTCTCTATTTCGGGCCTCATTTTTTAACGCTCTAGAGCGGCTCCGGGCTACTTTAAATTTTCACCCGGGCTGTTCAGGAGCGAGAAAGAACGCCAGCTCGGTACCGGCTCTCACCTTCCCCGGCTCTCTTTGACCGGCCAGCCGTCCTGCTCTCCTTCATCACAATTGACTATTTTATGTTTTGAGCGATATTTTAACATCTTAAATTCTCTTTTGTCAAGAGGGTTTTTGAAATTTTTGATGTTTTTTATAAAATTCCTTTATTGACAGGCTAACTGCGGTTTCATATAATAACAAAAAATGTCTTATTCCGTAATGATTTTAAAATTCTTATGCAGGGAGGAACTTAAAATGCTGAGCGATAGGGTCAAATCAGGCCCCGAAAGGGCTCCGCATCGGTCGCTGTTTTATGCAATGGGCTATACCCCTGAAGAACTACAAAGACCACTCATTGCCGTAGTAAATGCCCACAACGAGGTAGTTCCAGGGCATTATCACCTTGACCAATTAGCCTACGCCGCAAAAAGGGGTATTCTTGAAGAAGGCGGGACTCCTATAGAATTCCCGGTCATAGGTATTTGCGACGGAATTTCCATGAATCACTTCGGCATGAAATACCCACTTGCTTCCAGGGAACTAATCGCCGATTCCATCGAGGCCATGGTGTTGGCCCATGGATTCGACGGAATGCTGCTCATAGGTAACTGCGACAAGATCGTGCCGGGGATGCTAATGGCTGCGGCACGCTTGAACATTCCTGCCGTTTACGTGAGCGGGGGTCCGATGCTGGCAGGCTGGTATAACGGAAAGGTAATAGACCTGATATCCGGACCTTTTGAAGGTGTAGGTTCTTACGCTGCTGGAAAGATAACCCTCGAAGAGCTTGAAGAAATAGAACTCAACGCATGTCCGGGTTGCGGCTCCTGCGCAGGGCTTTTCACCGCAAACACGATGAACTGCATGGCTGAAGTCCTGGGTATTGCTTTGCCAGGAAATGGTACCATTCCTGCCGTGACCGGAAGGCGCCTGCAGCTTGCAAACCGTGCAGGAAAAAAGCTCATGCAGATGGTTAAGAATAACATAAGACCTCGAGACATTTTAACTTTAGAGGCTTTTGAAAATGCAATAGCAGTTGATATGGCCATAGGCGGCTCGAGCAATACGGTTCTGCACCTCATGGCTATAGCCCACGCCGCTGAAGTTAACCTTCGACTTGACGCCTTTGATAGGATATCCAGAAAAGTCCCGAACCTATGCAAATTAAGCCCTGCAGGAGAGCACCACTTAGAAGACCTCGATAAGGCAGGCGGGATCCCAGCAGTATTAAATAGGCTCTTAGAACTCGGAGTTTTAAACACCGAATGTATCACAGTATCCGAAAAGACTATAGGGGAAATCGCATCATCCGCAAAGGTGCTCGATTCTAACGTCATAAGGCCCCTTGAAAATCCCTACCTTCCGGAAGGCGGAATCGCGGTGCTTTACGGAAATCTCGCCCCAGAGGGTGCAGTAGTCAAGCAGTCGGCGGTGGCGCCTGAAATGATGCGACACGAAGGCCCAGCCAGGGTGTTTGACTCGGAAGATGACGCATTCAAGGCCATCACAGGCGGCATGATAAAGCCAGGAGATGTGGTCGTAATAAGGTACGAAGGTCCAAAAGGAGGACCCGGTATGCGCGAAATGCTGAGTCCAACTGCTGCCCTTGCAGGTATGGGACTCGACAGGGAAGTGGCCCTCATAACCGACGGCAGGTTTTCGGGAGGTACAAGGGGTGCTTCTATAGGCCATGTATCCCCCGAAGCTATGGAGGGAGGTCCGATTGCTGCAGTCCGCGACGGGGATATTATAAGCATAGATATACCTGCCAGGAAACTCGATTTAAAATTGAGCGACGAAGAGATAAAAGAAAGGCTCGCTTCGTGGAAAAAGCCCCCTATAAAGGCACCCAAAGGTTATTATTTGGAAAGATACGCAAGGCTAGTAAGTTCTGCAAGCAAAGGAGCCGTAATGGAATAGAAAAGTTTAAAAATCGCTTACGTGTTTTTTATATATTTCCTCTATTTCCTTACGGGTCATGAGAAATTCTATTAGGTATGCCATCGTTATTATGCCGAACAAGTTGACTAACCACCGGGTTATAGCAAATTTATGACCCATTGAAGATACCTCAAAAAGAAACATAGGTATTTTCAAAGTGGACCACGCTCCTAGAAATATAAGTATATTTGAGAACTTAACACCCTTTTTTATCATCACGCCGGCAACGGGAAAGGCTCCGTAAAGGGGGCCTGCCGCAGCCGCCCCTAGAAAAATGCTGAGGAGCACCCCTTTTGCGCCAGACCTTTCCCCCATAAATTTTACTACCGTCTCCCGGGGCACCCAGGCATCCAATAGTCCTAAGAGCAAGAATATGGGGGGTATTACGCCGGTCATCTGGAGAAAATTATTCCAAGTATTGGAAATTATTTTCAGGCCTAACTCTCTATTGAAAACAACAATAGCGAAATCAACAGCAGCTACTGTAAAAAAAAGAATATAAGCCCTTATGTTTTTCACGATACCACCATCCCTATGATAAAAGCTACGAAAAATGAAAATATAAAAGCAAGGCCGTTTCGCAAAAAGGCTACCTTCCGGCCAAAATAGCTAATTTCAAGAGGGAGTGTCGCAAACCCAACCATCATAAGTGTCGAAATAAATACAGCAAGCTGCATTATACCGGCTCCTTTTTCCAAAAGCGACGCAGCCAGGGGGAATGCCACAAAACCCGGGATTAAAGTTATAGCTCCTATGACGGACGTAATAATCATTCCCTTTATACCGGTTTCTGCTCCTATAATTTTTGAAATTAAACCTGGATTTAAAACTGTCAATGCCAATCCCACAAGAGACAGAACGGTCAACAAGGGCGGAAATATATTAGAGAAAGACTTCCATGATTTGATGAGAGCCACCCTGGTTTTATTCACATCTTTAGCTAGTGAAACGAGAAAGGCAATTATAGCAATTACATAAATGGATGCCGTAAACACTTTAAATTCCCCCTATTTTACGCTTTCAGTTAGCATTACCCTCACCGTTTCCGAAAATTTTTTCGTATTTATCGAGAAAACCCTTTAACCTCTCCATCTGATATCTGACATGGATGGCAAAGCCGTGAATGGCATCCTTCCCCTCAGGCGTAATGATGTAACGCCTTCTTGCGGGCCCCGATTCGCTGCTTTCCCATTCCGACTTGACCCACCCCTCTTCCTCCATCTTTCGCAGGTTCCTGTACACTACTCCCGGATCAACATTCCCTGAAAAACCACACCGCTGGAGCCTTTCCATCAGTTCATAGCCATGGGCGGGTTTCTCGTAAAGCAAAAGCAACATGCACGGCTGAACGAATTTTTCCATTCTGAAGCCCGGACAGCCTTCCTTTAAGTAGCGAAAATGGTGGGCTTTATGGCAGTTGCACATATTTTGTTCCCTCCTTTATATGTTATATGCATATAGCTGTTTAATGTTATTATACCATAGACATCGAAATTTTGCCAGTATAAAAAATCCCATCGAAGTAAGCAGTTTTATTTCAACTGCCGACTTCAATGGGCGCATACACAAAAACTCACTATTGTTCATTTAAGGGGGGATTATTTCCCTATTACATATATCGTGCTTTTGGTGACCATTCTCAACTATCATCGCCCGCCCCGGTTGGTCATAGTAATGGTATATATGACCTTGCCGCCCTCTTTTAGTCCTTCTTCGAAGAGAGCCCGAACCGCCTTCCATACCTCTTCGTCTTCACCCCTGATTATAGTGCTCAAAGGCGTAAGCTCCATTTCAACATTAAAACCTTTGAGCTGGTCAAGGACTCTAAACACTACTTTTTCGTAATCTTCCCTCCCTAAAGGTAAAAGGGAAACCTGACACGTAATCACATTAATGCACCCCTAACTTCTGATAACAATCTCACCGAAATACTCTGATATTTCCTCTTTTGCTCTCTCAAGAAAAGCTTTATCGCACGGTTTTTTACCGCAAAATTCAGGGTCAATCACTCCTTCAGAGTACCTGTACCCTTGCAGCACGTACCTCTTTGCCCCTGAGAGCCAGCGTGCAATAGCTTTTATATCTTCTAACGAAAGGATTCTTTCGTGGACGGTCGTCCTAAATTCGTAATCCACCGAAGAAGTTTTGACAAGCTCCACAGTCTTTAAAACCCCTTCAATGTGCTCCTTGTACTTAGTAAAGAGGCTATACTTTTCCGGCGAAGCCTTTATATCAACTGCCACATAGTCGACAAGACCTTTTTGAATAAGCTCTTTTACAATTTCTGGCTGCGAGCCGTTAGTGTCGAGCTTTACTTTTAATCCCCTATTTTTTAACTCTTTCAGAAATTCTCCCAAGTCGCTCCACAAAGTGGGCTCGCCGCCGGTTATGCACACTCCGTCGACGAGATTTCTCCTTTTTTCAAGATATTCAAAAAGAATGCTCTCAGAAACTTTTCCTCCGATGCATTGCTTAACCAGCGGGCCATTGTGACAGTAGGGACACCTGAAATTGCACCCGGGCAGAAATACGGTGCATGCCACAACACCCGGGTAATCTGAAAGGGATACTGGCATGAAATCA
Organism: Caldanaerovirga acetigignens; assembly: GCF_900142995.1. Classification (NCBI taxonomy): domain Bacteria; kingdom Bacillati; phylum Bacillota; class Clostridia; order Thermosediminibacterales; family Thermosediminibacteraceae; genus Caldanaerovirga; species Caldanaerovirga acetigignens. The sequence continues at coordinate 35,680 of NZ_FRCR01000009.1, forward strand.
TATATTAACGGCATACACCTTGTATTCCCTTCTGTCTGCAAATTCAGCTCTCTTGCCGTTGTTCCAGCACTGCACCGGCCTATAGTAACCCACTATCCTGCTGTATACCTCGCATTCCTTGCCGCAGGACGGGCACTCAAAATGCTCCCCGGTGATATAACCGTGGTCTTCGCAAACGGAAAACGTTGGAGTCAAAGTGTAGTAAGGTAGCCGGTAGTTCTCAGCGATTTTTTTCACCAAAGCCTTGCAGGTGGTCTTGTCGATTTTTTCCCCCAGGAATATATGAAATACTGTGCCGCCGGTGTACTTACACTGCAGCTCTTCCTGATGATCCAAAGCCGCAAAAATATCATCGGTAAAATCTACAGGAAGCTGGGTAGAATTGGTGTAATACGGTTCGTCTTTGCCGCAGGTTATGATTTTTTCTCCGAAAAGTTCCCTGTCTTTTTTGGCAAGCCTGTAAGAAGCGCCTTCCGCAGGAGTTGCCTCCAGGTTGTAAAGTTCCCCCGCCTCTTCTTGATACTCCGTGAGCCTTTCTCTCATAAAATCGAGAACTTTCAGCGCAAAGTTCCTCCCCTCCGGGTCTTCGATGCCGCATCCCATGAAATTTTCCAGTGCTTCGTTCATTCCAACAAGACCGATGGTGTTAAAGTGGTTCTGCCAGTACGCACCGAATCTGTCGTATACGTCCCTTAGGTAGAATCTGGCATAAGGATAAAGCCCTTCTCTGGTCATACGCTCTAATACCTTTCGCTTAATCTCCAGACTGGTTTTTGCTATATCCATAAGGCGGGAAAGCCTCTCGAAAAATTCGTCTTCAGATTTTGAAAGGTAACCTATGCGGGGCATGTTGATGGTTACGACACCTATGGACCCCGTGAGAGGATTTGCTCCGAAAAGCCCTCCGCCTCGCTTTCTGAGCTCCCTATTGTCCAGCCTCAACCGGCAGCACATCGATCTTACATCTTCAGGCTTCATATCGCTATTTATGAAATTTGAGTAGTAAGGAAGTCCATATTTTGACGTCATCTCCATTATTTTATCGACGACGGGACTATCCCAATCAAACTCCTTCGTTATGTTGTAAGTGGGTATGGGGAAGGTAAAAATCCGGCCGTTGGCGTCTCCCTCCATCATCACTTCTGCAAAAGCCATGTTGAGCATATCCATTTCTTTTTGAAATTCTCTATAAGTCTTATCCATTAACTTTCCACCGACTATGGCAGGCTCTTTGGCAATAATTTCTGGTGGCACCAGGTCTAAAGTTATATTTACGAAAGGCGTCTGAAAACCCACCCTTGTCGGCACGTTCAAATTAAATATGAATTCCTGCATGGCCTGCTTTACTTCCCTGTAGCTCAGGCCGTCGTAGTATATGAAAGGCGCAAGATATGTATCGAAATTGCTTAAGGCTTGGGCTCCTGCGGCTTCACCCTGCAAGGTATAAAAGAAGTTTACTATCTGTCCTAAGGCTGACCTGAAGTGCTTCGGGGGTTTGCTGGCCACTTTCCCCTTTACCCCGGTAAAACCGGAAAGAAGTAAATCTCTAAGGTCCCAGCCGCAGCAGTAAACCGACAGGAGTCCCAAATCGTGGATGTGAAAATCTCCAGTCAGGTGGGCATTTCTTACCTCTTCAGGGTAGATTTTGCTCAGCCAGTATTTAGAAATAACCGCGCTAGATATGTGGTTGTTGAGCCCTTGGAGCGAAAATCCCATGTTGCTGTTTTCTTTTATTCTCCAGTCGTTTTTACCTATGTAATTGTCGACGGTTTCCTCTATGTCCAAAAATACCTTTCGAAATTCCCTCATGTCTTGGTGCTGCTTGCGGTAGAGGATGTAGGCCTTTGCCGTCCTTGCATGGCCGTTTTCTATGAGCACCTTCTCCACAACGTCCTGCACATTTTCTACTGATGGAACTGAATCGACATAAATTTCTTCCAAAATTTTCACAACCTCATCGGTTAGGCGCTTTGCAATGTTCCTGTCGCTTCCTCCTACCGCCTTTGCTGCCTTAAAAATAGCATTTTCTATCTTGGTCCTGTCGAATTCCTGGATGCTTCCATCCCTTTTAATTATATGTGTCAACATTTCGAAAACCCCCAATTTCCAGTAAATTATTCTGGCGCTTTACTCCTTCAAAGCCGAATATTATTTTACATCAAAAAATTGTTCAAAAAAATAAGCGCAATAGACTATAGTCGCCGGGAATCTAAGCCTAGACTTTCCAAAAAGCTGCTGGCGGTAAGCTAGGGCTTCTTTTTTATCCCGGTAATTACCTTCTGACCATTTTCATCAAAGTGGAAAGTAAATTCAATCCTGTCGTTTTCCTCCAAATTCAATTCCTCAAAACCTTCCTTTATCTGCGGCGAAAGCCTGTAAGCCTCGTAAATTTCTCCTTCCTTAACTTCTATGGAGTTTACATCAATCTGGCCTATGTATACCGCTTCGCCCGTTAACTTTTCCGATGCCACGGGTGCATCCTTTTCATCATTATGTTCCTTGTTTTCTTCCTTTTCCACATCGTTATTTTTACCGTTATTCGAAGGCTCTTGCTCAACAATTATCGGACCTTTCCTATCTGCCGCCTGCCTATTATCGTTTTGCCTTCCCTTTATAAAGAAAAAAGCCACAGCCAGGATCACCAACAAAATCACAAGGGTTTTTCCAACCTTCATAAAAACATCCCTCCGATTTTCGTAACCTCATTATATCCCATATTTTTTTTCAAAACAAGGTCGGTAAAAAATCGTAAAATGCGAAAATGGACAATTAATTTCATCTGAAGCTTAAATCTGATATAATTTATTCAGCCTAAAAATTGAGGTGAAACGAATGAACGCCGAAGAAAGACGGGAAAAAATTGTCGAAGTATTAAAATCCTCGAAAAAGCCCATATCCGGCAGCGAACTTGCCAAAATGTTTAACGTCACCCGCCAGATTATCGTCCAGGACATTGCAATCCTTCGGGCCGCAGGAAAGGAGATTCTAGCTACGTCTCAAGGGTACGCGATTATGGAACCTTTAGATTTGGTCACGAAAAAAGTTGCATGTCGCCACGGCAGAAAAGAGACAAGAGATGAACTCATGATTTTCGTTGAATCGGGCTGCAGGGTTCTCGACGTAATAGTCGAACATCCAATCTATGGCGAAATACACGGAATGCTGATGCTCAACAATTCCAGAGACGTGGAAGAGTTCATTAAAAAAATGTCCGAAAACAATGCTTCTCTCCTTTCCGAGCTGACCCAGGGAGTTCACCTTCATACCGTCCAGGCGATAAACGAGGATTCCATAAAAAAGGCCTGCGAGGCTTTGAAGAAAAGAGGAATACTGCTCAGTTGAACATCAAAACTGAAAGCCGGAATTTATTAGGCTTTCTTTTTTATTTTTTCCCTCCTTCAGAAAATGTTTAAAATCACTTGACATATATGTGTATATACATTAGAATATACTTAAAAATGCCTTAAAGGGGGAATTTTATGAAGTCAAAAAATCTTGTCATTGGAGCGCTCCTCACTTCACTTGCCCTTGTAATACCGATATACTTCGGCGGCTATCTTCGAATATACATCCCCCCATTTTCAGCCACTTTAGCTTCCCACGTTCCCGTCATGCTCGCCTTTTTGGTAAGCCCGCTTGTGGCTGTTATGGTTGGGCTCGGTTCTACGATCGGATTTTTGGTCATGCTAGGACCGGTAATTGCTGCTAGAGCCTTCATCCATGTAATATTCGGTTATGTGGGAGCGAAGTTAATAGATAAGGGTTATACTTTTGAAAAAGCGCTTTTGCTTACAGCCCCACTTCACGCCCTTGGAGAATCCCTTGTAGTACTGCCTTTTGGTTTTCCTTTATATACAGCACTGGTTCTAGTAGGAATCGGGACTCTCCTCCATCACTTCGCGGATAGCATTATTTCTGTGATTTTAGCACGGACTGTGCTATCTGGCATTATGATTAAAATAAAAAATTGAGCCTGCATCGAAAATGCAGGCTCAATTTTTTATTTTTCAAGCTTCTATCAGCACATCGCAAATCCCCATATCTTCCGGCGCAAAAACCCGGGCGTTTTCCAGAGGAATCACTTTTCTCCCTCCAGCAACAATCTTACAGTCTTTTCCACAATTTCTGGCACTACTTCAAAAGAATAGGGGATATTAACCCTCTCCGTAAACTTGTGGGCATCTTTTCCGTAAGGACCTATGTTTACAACCGGAACATCTAATTTCCTTATGCATTCGACGGGGAGCGAATAGATCTCGCCCCATCCCGGCATGTTATCTGTCAGTGCCTCCACGGCTCTTTCTTCGGGTATCGAAAAGTAGCTCAGGTCCGAAATGTAGGGATAAAATTTTTTTATTTCGAATTTATACGGAACGCGGGCTGCTACTTCGGCAACTGCCGAATTTACCGCCATGATTAGATTTTTTTCTTTCTCTTTCTGGCCTTTTACGTATATATGGGGGTAATACGGCGGAGCAAAAAACAGGACCACAGCAGGATTCTTGTTAGACCATTGCCTAGTAAGTTCCCTCACTATCTGGAGACAGTAAATTCGATCATCGAGTTTTTGCTCCATAAGTTTATCTTTAAAATTCCTTAAGTGCTCCATAATTTTCCCATCTGTCTCCTTTTTAACCTCATCGTAAAGTTCTTTAAACGTCAATACCTGGGGTTTCCAAGGCAACTTTTTACAGGGAATGCCGGAGGCCTGACAATAGCGCGCATAATCGTCGTTGAGTTTTTTTAATACGTTTTTGAAGGCCTTTTGTGCCTTGACTTTAAGTTTTTCTAGAATCTCATTGGGCTTGCTGCTATGGGTCGAGTAATTGAAGTAGAGGTATGCTTCGTTTACGGTTTGAACGGAATACTCGGACTTTAAATCCCTCTGCCCGAGGCTTATGGGAGGTGTTGACGCCTCGCCCTCTACCAAATCGCACAGGTCAAAAGCTAGATCCACCTCCTTTAAAATTTCCGAAGCCAGGAGGTTTGCGTCCAAACCCTCGAAAGCTTGCCCCACGTGGGTCTCCTTGCCGTAGATGTAAAAGCAGGAAAGTATCTTCCCTACCGTCCCTATATAGATGTATTTCTTATCATCGCCGGGAAAACGGGGGGCCATATAATCGGTATCTATAGCCGCTACGTATTCTAAATTGTAAGTTTCTGCAAGGCGCACCAGGTCTTCTGTCGCTGAAAGCATACCTTTGGAATTTCCCTCTTCGTCCGGCACTGCAAGGAAAAGAATATTCCCCTGCATCTCGCTTACTTTTTCTGAAAGATGTTTTAGTAAAGCCATGTTAATAGCAACGCCGGATTTCATATCGAATATTCCCCGGCCGAACAGCCACTCGCCGCTTTCCAAGTCTTTTGACGTATCTTCGTCGAGCTCTTTAGTTCGTAAGATGTCTTTTAGCTTTTCCGGGTAAGTAGCATATTCTTTTATATTTCCATAATCTTCTATACCCACGGTGTCTATATGTCCTATTAAAACAACGGTTTTCCTTGAATTTCCCTTTTGCCCCTTCAACAAGGCTAAAACGTTTTTCCTGTTCAAAACGTCACCTTTTAGGTCAGAAAGCAAAAGGTAATTAGGGTGTTCTTTGTAGTAATCCAGCGTTTTGAAAAAATCGTAAATCCACCTTGCTATTTCGATTTCACCTTCGCTTTCAACCACGCTTTTTATTCTAGTCAGTTGTAAAGCTAAATTTAAAATAAATTCTTTTTCCAACATAACACCCTCCTGCTAACTAGAAATCTATCGAAACCGACTTTAACAATTTCGACGCCTCTTTTAAAATTCCCTGCAGGAATATCAAGACCCGTGTAGAAAAACAATAATTGGGTGATGGAAATGGAAAAGCAAGAGGAGCGCCTTAAAAAAATTCTCTCTTATGAAACGGTAAATAAAATTTTTAACGCATTAGACGAAGGCATCATCATCGTCGATAGGGATTATAACATACTTTTTTACAACAAGACGCTAAGTCGTATCGAAGGGCTGGAGTCCAACAGCGTAATAGGCAAGAAGCTCCTCGAGGTCTTTCCATCGCTTACCCCTGAGGAGAGCACAATTTATCAGGTTATAAAAAGTGCAAAGCCCATATTTAACAGGTATCAAGCTTATCTGAACTATAAGGGGAAAGAGATAAGAACTGTAAATTCCACCATCCCTATAGTTGAAGACGGCCAAGTGCTAGGGGCCCTGGAGATTTCCAGAGATGTATCGGAATTATATGAACTTTCCCAGAAGGTACTGGAACTACAGCAGAAACTCATAGGAAGAAAAATTCGCACAGTCAACATCGGCTTGAGATACACTTTCGACAGTATAATAGGGAAGAGCCAAAAAATCCGGGAACTTGTGTGTCTTCTTAAAAAAGTCGCCGGCACCACTTCTTCGGTGCTGATCTACGGTGAGACCGGAACCGGCAAGGAACTTTTCGCCCAGAGCATCCATTCTGAAAGCCCCCGCCGTAACAAACCTTTCATCGCCCAAAACTGCGCAGCTCTCCCCGAAACTTTGCTAGAGTCGTTGCTCTTTGGTACCACCAAAGGCAGCTTTACCGGCGCCGAAGATAGACCTGGTCTTTTCGAGCAGGCCGACGGAGGCACGCTTCTCCTCGATGAAATCAACTGCATGGGACTTTCTCTGCAAAGCAAGCTGCTGAGGGTGCTCCAGGAAGGGGTCGTGCGGCGTATAGGGGCAACTTGTGATATCCCCGTAGATGTAAGGATAATAGCCACAACTAACGAACACCCTGTCGAATTGATTAAAAGTGGCCGATTGAGAAATGACCTTTTTTACCGGCTGAGCGTCATTTATGTCGAAATTCCCCCACTCAGGGACCGGCTGGAAGACATCGAGGATCTGGTTATACATTTTATCGAAAAATACAACCAAAAATTCAAAAAGAACGTAAAGGGCATAGATCGTCAGGTGCTAAACCTTTTTAAAGAATATTCCTGGCCTGGTAACGTAAGAGAGTTAGAACACGTTATAGAGGGCGTCATGAATTATGTAGACGAAGGATATATTTCCCTTTCGGACCTTAAATATTTGAGCTTTGGAAGTTTCAAAAACTACGTTGAACATAGGGCCGGACGATCTTCTACTGTTAAATCCCGGGTGGATGAATATGAAAGGGAACTTATAATAAATGCTCTAAAAAGCACCAATGGAAACATAACAAAAGCTGCCCAACTGTTAGGTATCAAAAGGCAAGCCCTTCAGTATCGCCTGAGAAAGTTCGGCATCGACAAGGAGCTCTTCAGTTAACTCGATTTTAATTTGCCAAAAAGGGCTGTCCGCAGAGAACAGCCCTTTTTTATTATCTGAACTTCTGAAGTACATCTTCCAATGTCGGGGAGCCTATTTCTTGTAGCCTGTACCTAACCCTCACCGCAGGTTTGTCAATTTTCATAATCCTCCCCAAGTCAATAGGTGTACCCACCACTACTGCATCGCATTCAGTCCTGTTGATGGTTTCCTCAAGCTCTTTAATCTGAGTCTCACCGTAGCCCATGGCAGGTAGGATTACAGAAAGGTGGGTGTATTTGGCGTAAGTTTCCTTTATACTACCCACGGCGTACGGCCTCGGGTCGATTATGCAAGAAGCACCGAACTTTTTGGCTGCCACATATCCTGCACCATAAGTCATTTCGCCATGTGTGAGCGTAGGTCCATCTTCAACTACAAGTACCTTCCTGCCCTTTATCTTAGCCGGGTCGTCGACAAATATGGGCGATGCAGCTTCTACCACCTGGGCCTTAGGGTTAACCTCTTCGATGCTTCTTCGCACAGCATCGATCCCTTCTGGAGAAGCGGTATCAATCTTGTTTATCACCACCACATCCGCCATTCTAAGGTTGGTCTCACCCGGGTGGTATTTTACCTCATGACCCGGCCTGTGCGGGTCAACCAGCACGATATGCATATCGGTATGGTAAAATGGGAAGTCGTTGTTTCCGCCGTCCCATACTATCACATCGGCTTCCTTTTCAGCCTCTTTTAGGATCACTCCGTAGTCCACCCCTGCATACACCACTATTCCCATATCGATGTGAGGCTCATATTCTTCTCTTTCTTCGATTGTACATTTATGTCGGTCCAGGTCTTCATAAGTCGCGAACCTCTGGCATATCTGTTTCGACAGGTCCCCGTATGGCATAGGATGCCTTATTGCCACAACTTTTTTACCCATGTCCTTCAAAATTTCGCAAACCCTTCTGGTGGTCTGACTTTTTCCAACTCCCGTCCTTACAGCACCCACAGAAACCACAGGTTTTGTTGACTTTATCATGGTGCTCTTCGGACCCATGAGTCTGAAATCAGCACCTGAGCTTAGAACCCTCGATGCCTTGTGCATCACTTCTTCATGAGAAACATCGCTGTATGCAAAGACAACCTGGTCGACTTTTTGTTCTCTTATTAGCGTTTCTAGTTCGCTTTCGGGGTAAATAGGTATGCCATTGGGGTAAAGATTTCCTGCAAGTATAGGAGGATATTTTCTTTCTTCAATATTTGGTATCTGGGTTGCCGTGAAGGCCACGACTTCATATAAATCGTTGTCTCTAAAATAAGCGTTAAAAACATGAAAGTCTCTTCCCGCAGCTCCCATTATTATGGTCCTCATTCGTCTCATTGTAAAAACCCTCCCCTCTTATTTTTCCCACAACCTATAAAAGCAAAACTCATGCCATTACAGAATTACCAATTTCAAAGCCATATCTATTATGATCACTGCAAAAATTTTTTGCCCCAGATTATTTATTTTTGCACAATCAGAATTTCTTCATTTTCTCCTCAAAAATCCCTCACATTTTAAGGCTATAATAGACTTTGAAAGGCATTTAACCTATTAAGGGAGGGATAACATGACAAAGAAAATCCTGGCCTTTGGAATAGCAGCGGTATTGATACTGGGAACCGCTGCAGTGGCCATAGCGGCAGTGCCTGGTGTTTTTCCAAGCTCAGGCAGTAATTTTGGACTGCAATCTAAGCTCAATTTGACTGATGAACAGTACAGCAAACTCAGGGATATACAGGCAGAATTCTTCCAAAAAATGACTCAATTTAGGAGTGACATGGCAAAAATCAGACTTGAGCTGCATGACCTATACTTATCAAAAAACCCCGACCAGAAAGCCATCGACGAGAAGCTAAAGGAATTAAGCGACCTCAGAAATAAAATGTTTGACCTGAAATGGGAATATTACGAAAAAATTAAAGGCCTTCTTACTGAAGAACAGCTTTCGCAGCTTAGAGGATTTTGGGGACTCGGGTTTGGAATGGGACCCGGTTTCTGCCACGGTTTTGGCACGATGGGAAGGGTTTTTGGCCCCGGAATATAATACTTGACAAGTTACCTTCGCAAGATTTATAATTGTTGTGAAACTAGAAATATGCGCCTTCAAGGTGCCCCTTTTGGGGAGAATAGGGAAGTCCGGTGAAAGTCCGGCGCGGACCCGCCACTGTAACGGGAAGCCCCTTAAAAAGGCCACTGGGAAACTGGGAAGGCTTAAGGCGGCGATGAACCGGAGCCAGGAGACCTGCCTTGGAAGGTAGATGTCCGGGGATGATGGCAAAGTCCACGGTCTAATTTGCAATTAGACTGTGGGCTTTTTTCGTTTATTATAATAATTTTTAAGCAGGAGGTATTAGCCTTATGGTAAACCAAAAGACAAGAGCTCTCACCCTTAGTGCCATTTTTGTAGCCCTGAGCTTCATAGGTGCAGGCATAAAATTGCCAAGCCCAACGGGAACCGTGGCCTTTGATTCAGCCCCGGGGTACATGGCAGCATTGTTTCTGGGCCCCTCTTACGGCGCCCTCACCTCTTCATTAGGGCACATCTTCACCAGCATGAATGCAGGCTTTCCTCTCTCGGCCCCGATCCACCTTCTAATAGCTATCGAAATGGCATTTTTTGCAGCGGTATTTGCCATTATAGGTAAAAGGAATTTAACTTTGGCGATAATAACGACAACACTGCTAAACGGCGTATTAGCGCCGGCGAGCCTGCTGCTCTTTCCCGGTTTTGGCAGTGGCTTTTTTACGGCAATTGTAGTCCCGCTCACGGTGGCATCGGCTTTAAATCTGTCGCTGGCCGCCCTCGTTTATTCGCTTATAAGAAGGACAAAGGGGGAAAGTTATGTGGATAAAAAATGAAGCTTTGCCGAATAGAGATGTGGTGCTGATAAGGATTGTCGGGGGAAATTTTCTTGCGGTGGCTTGCGACTCAGCCGGAGGTATAGGGGAAAAGGAACATGACCTTGTGAAGGTTTCCCCTTACATCACCGGAAGATTTACATGTCGGGTGACCTTGATGGAACTTTTTGCGATAGGTGCAAAGCCTCTGACATTGACGGCTACCATTTCGTGCGAACCGTCCCCCACGGGAGAAGGTCTTCTTAGGGGAATCAAAGATGAGCTTTCCGCCTGCGGGCTTGATGGCGTCCCCTATGCCGTGAGCACCGAGAAAAATATTCCAACATGCCAGACAGCACTTGGAGTTACAACAATCGGAATCGCAAGCATCGATGAAATACGCATGGGTAAAACAAAGTCCGGAGATATAATTTACTGTCTTGGCGTTCCCAAAGTTGGAAATGAAGTATCCCTCGAAGACCCCGACATCGCCGATGCCTTGGCTGTAAAACGGCTTTTAGCCATAACTGATGTGCACGATATTATTCCGGTAGGTTCAAGAGGAATAAAAGGCGAGGTAGAACACCTCGCCAAAGTATCAGGTTTTTCAGTGCAGTGGGAAAGGTTATTGTCCGTAGATATTAAAAAATCCGCTGGACCTGCTACCTGCGTCGTTTTTACCGCGCCTGAAACCCTTGAATTAAAGGGTCTCAGACCGGTTTTCCGGTTGGGGACCCTCTTGTGATTATCTTTAGTGGAACTTTTTTTCAGCCTCTTTAATGTTTTTTTCTGCAATTTGGCATTTCATTTTAATCAGATTGGGATCTTTTATTTCAACGGCTTCTTTCAATTCTTTAAGTGAAAACTCTACTTTATTTCCCGTTAAACTATCCTTCAGCCGGGGTTTGCCCATCTTCCATTCCTCCTGGGCTTTCATCATGGAGGCTGAAGCTTCCTCGTTTTGGTCGCTTAAGGCCCTGTAAGCCGCATCTCGCAGATAATACAGGGTTCTTTTGGCGCTCACGGCACGGCTCGATTCAAAAAGGCTTTCGAAAGCCACGGTCCTGTAGTAAAGGTCATTGGCTGCCAGCAAGCCGCCGTAAAGGTCCTGTTTTGTCAGCATCTTTGTAACTTCATTTAGCTTTTCGTTAAAGGCGGTTATTATATCAATTTGTGCCCCTTGCTGCATGGCCAGTTCTCTAAATTCATTCCATTCGCCGTGGATGAGAAATACCATTTTTTCGTACTTTGCCCAGTCGGGCTGAAGACTCGATCTTTTCTGTTGACTTACCCCCTGCTGCCCTTCCTTACTTTGTTGATGTCCCTGTTTGCTCTGATTTTCCCCGCCGTTTTGCGCTCCATGAGCTCCTTGAACACCTGTGCTTTCCGCAGGAGGAGCCTTTAATGCAAAATAATCTTTCTCGAATTCTTTTACCAGCTTCTCTACGTCTTCCTCGAGCTTTTTAAGGGCAAACATCCCTTTTTTTTGTTGACGGGAGCTTTCCGGTGAAGTCCTTGCTGAACTTTTTGAGCAGCCTGTAATTAAAGCCAGTATGATAAAAAGCAGTAAAACTCTCCACGTGTACGTTAAAAATACTCTTAAGGTTTTTGGAGGCATCACTTACATCACCTCTCCTCACCTTAAGAGTATTTTTCCACCGCTTTCGGCTTTTTATTTATACTAAGGCAAACATGAGAATACCTTCAGCCGCCGTCTCATCATTTACCGTAGCCCGTGCCTTTCCCTTACCTACAGGACCTTTTAGTTTAATAACTTCAACTTCTAGCGTTAGGATATCTCCCGGAACCACTTGCCTTTTGAACCTCATTTCGTCTATCCCGGCAAAAAGTGCGAGCTTCCCCTTATTTTCCTCCAAGCTTAGTATGGCTACGGCGCCCACCTGCGCCAGGGCTTCCACAATGAGGACCCCAGGCATTATGGGTTTACCCGGGAAATGACCCTGGAAATAGGGTTCGTTAGCCGTAACGTTCTTTACACCTTTTGCCCTTTTCCCGGGTTCCACCTCCACTATTTTATCCACCAGCAAGAAAGGGTATCTGTGCGGTATTATCTTTTGGATCTCATCAATTCCGAACATCAAAGAAACCTCCGCATTTTATTTTTTGCTTTTTTAAGCGTATTTTGAAAGCTGTTTGTATAATTCTTCCGCAATTCCCATCCCGTTATTCTTTGAAATTTCTTCTGACAAAGCATCGTCATACAACGACTGGAAAATATCGTATGATAGGCTGTTGCCAAAAAGTCCACCATTCGGAACTGTCTTTCGCATTTCTTTTAAAAGATACTTCAAAAAAATGGCCTCGAATTGCTCGCACGCCCTTTTGAGTTCAACCTTTCTAGCTTCGGCACTTCCGGAAGGCGAGTAAAAATTCAATGGTTCAATCAAGTTTCAAAGCCCCCTATCTTCTAAGGTTATTCGCCTCTCCTAACATCTCATCAGCGGCCTGAATGGCTTTGGTGTTTATTTCATAAGCCCTCTGTGCCACTATCAAATTTACCATCTCCTCGACAACCTGAACGTTAGAAAGCTCTAGAAAGCCCTGGAGTATATTCCCGAATCCTGGCTCTTCAGGCGTCTGTTTCAAAATGTACTCCCCCGAAGCTGCGGTTTGTTCAAACAAGTTGTTTCCTATGCCCAGCAGTCCTTCGGGATTCAAAAACTTGGCGATGGCTATGGTACCTATTTCCTGGATAGCTCCCGTTGCGTCCTTTCCGGTGATCACACCTCCTGCCGATATGCTGATGTCCGTCACATCCTGGGGTATGGAAATATAATCTTCATCGGTGCTGAGAACGTAATATCCTTCCGATGTCACCAGATACCTGTCGTTTCCATCCATTGAAAGCTTGAAAGAACCGTCTCTTGTAAAAACTCGGCTCCCGTCGGGTCTTTCAACCATAAAAAAGCCATCCCCATCTATGGCCAAATCGAAGGTGTTTCCCGTCTGCTGAAGGTTGCCTGTTGTAAAGGTCCTCGAAGTGGAAGAAGGCCTCACGCCGTGTCCTATCTGCAGTCCCACCGGATTTCCTTGTCCCGGTTCATAAATGTCAGGCCTCCTTAAAGTCTCGTAAAGCAGGTCCTTAAACTCTATCCTGCTTTTTTTAAAACCCGTTGTGTTTACGTTGGCCAGGTTGTTTGCTATGACATCCACGTTAAGCTGCTGGGCGAGCATACCCGACCCGGCACTCCACAAAGCCCGCATCATACCGAAGTCCCTCCTTAATTATTTTTTTAAGTTTTGCTGCCTCTGTCATTCAGCAGCAAAGGGCCCCTGCCGAGCAGTCCGGCCCTTGTTTTTTATATCCTCGCGATCTCCGAAACGGCTTTTGCCAAGGTTTCATCATGTGCCATAATCATCCTCTGGTTTGCTTCGTACGACCTGAACGCTGATATCAAATTTATCATTTCCGATACCGCATTTACGTTAGAGCGTTCCAGAGCTCCCTGGATGATTTGCGCGTTAGATTCCGAGGGCTGGCCTTGCACCCTGAAAAGGTTGTCCCCTATTTTTTGAAAAAGCGCATTTTGCGCAAAAGCAATCACTCTCAGCCTGTCTGTTATCCTTCCGTCCATATAAATTTCGCCTTCGGTATTCACGACTATCTTGGTTCCGCCGCCCAAATTAATCGGCCCGCCTTCACCCATCACGTAATGTCCTTCTTTGGTAACAAGAAAACCTTCTTCATTGATGGTAAAACTGCCGTCCCTAGTGTAAAAAATCTCCCCGTTCGGTGACTGTACTTGGAAAAATGACCTTTCGCCCGGCACTTCATCCTTTATTGCCAAGTCCAAAGGATTAGATGTTGTCTGCAATTCGCCTCGAGTAAAATCCACGTAGATTTGATCAACGCTCGCACCAGTGCCCAGGACCCCGATAAACGGAACGGCGGCCCTTCCAAACCCTGTCCCCGCCGGCCCCGGATCGTCAAAGCGGTGAATGTTAATTTCCGGAAAAGCCCTGAAAACCGCTCTATCTTTCTTAAAACCAAAAGTGCCCACGTTAGCCAGATTATTTGATATAACGTCGGTCCTCGCCATTTCCGACAGCATCCCGGAAGCACAAGTGTAGAGCCCCCTTATCACCTCTGCCACCTCCTTTCGGTCATTTTCCTTTGTATATTTTTTTGGCCCAGCACATCCAGACATTCAAGAGCTTTGCCGGCACCCAAGGCAACACACGAGATCGCATCTTCTGCCACGTAAACGGGTATGTTGGTCTTTTGGGCAATAAGCTTGTCCAAACCCCTTAAAAGAGAACCGCCACCCGTCAGCACCATCCCTCTTTCCGTAAGGTCTGCTGCAAGCTCCGGTGGAGTCTTTTCGAGGACGCTGAATATAGCCTCTATTATCTTTTCTACCGGCTCCTGAAGGGCTTCGCAGGTCTGGGAGGAGGTTATGGTGACCGTCTTAGGCAATCCACTCACCAAACTTCTACCCCTGATTTCTAGAGACTGCTCGAAACCTTCTTCAGGAAAAACAGTTGCAATTGAAATTTTTATTTCTTCCGCCGTTCGCTCTCCTATTGCCAGATTAAACTCTTTTTTCACATATTTGATTATAGCCTCGTCAAAAGTATCCCCTGCCACTTTCAGCGATGTGCCACAGACGATTCCCCCTAACGAAAGCACAGCTATGTCCGTGGTACCCCCTCCTATGTCTACGACCATATTCCCTGCCGGTTTCGAAATGTCAAGCCCTGCTCCTATGGCAGCCGCAACGGGTTCTTCAATTAGAAATGTTTGCCTTGCCCCAGCCGCGACACATGCCTCAATAATCGCTCTTTTTTCCACTTCAGTTATCACTGCCGGCACGCATACCATTACCCTTGGCCTGAAGAGTTTGCGCTCCACTATTTGCTTTAAGAAATATTTTAGCATTATTTCCGTTATGGTGTAATCGGCTATTACTCCTCCTTTCATAGGTCTTATGGCCACTATGTTACCCGGAGTCCTTCCCAGCATGTCCCGCGCCCTTTCACCTACTGCCAGGACCTTGCCTGTATTCTTGTCCAACGCAACAACAGAGGGTTCTCTGAGGACGATACCCTTTCCCTTTACATAAATCAAAACAGATGCTGTTCCAAGGTCTATGCCTATATCCATGAAGATTTTGTAACCTCCTGTCAAAAATTAGATGGCAATGTATAGATTCTACATTTATGTAAAAACTCCTTCTTTTTCTATGGCATTAATTAACATTGAGGTATTTCCTTCTGGTTGCTCTGCCTCCTCTTATGTGCCTTTCTGCCTTGTTAAATTCCAATACTTTTTTTACAAGTTGAGCCTTTTCCGGGTTTATTTCAGGAAGCCTTTCCGTCATATCTTTATGGACAGTACTTTTGCTCACGCCGAAAACTTTTGCCGCCTGCCTGACGGTTGCCTTCGTTTCAATTATGTAAGATGCGATTTCAAGAACCCTTTCTCTCATGTAGTCCTTCACATTTATTCCCCCTCAGAGCTGTTTTTAGTAAATATATATGTGTTTCTTCGTATCCTTAGAAGAAAAAAAGCGCGGCTTTTTAACCTTAAGCCACGCCTTTTGAAAATATTAGGTTTCAAAGATTGGGGAGAAAGTTTTTTGGATCGACACTTTCGTTTTTAATCAGCACTTCAAAGTGAAGATGTGGAGGATCTTCTACCTCAAAGGGTGCGGTTTTCCCTACCCCGCCTATTACCTCACCTTTTTTGACCTTCTTCCCTTTATGTACAAGATTGTCTGCCATTAGATTCCCGTACAGAGTCCTTATGCCATTGCCATGGTCAATAACTACCACAACACCGAGCTTTGGATCGGAATTCCTTATTTCTACAACCGTTCCCGCCATTGCAGCTTTAACCTGCGTCCCAATATCAGCCGCTATATCAACCCCTTTGTGAACACACCACTGCTCTAGGGTCTTCGAGTAAACGAGCTCGTCTGAAGAATGTTTTGTAATAACCTTTCCAACCACAGGCATTATCATGGTTGCGGGATTTTCAGATAATGCCTGTACCGCTTCATGTTTCTCACTTTGCCTATCCTCATCAAAAATTTTTGTTTCTCCATTTGGCTCTTCCTGCACTTCATTTTCCTGCGAAATGCCATACTTTTCAGGTTGGTTTTCGGATATTGCTCCTTCGTTTAAACTGATTTCCCACTCCTTCGGTTCAGAATGACTTTTGGGCTCCGAGGGCGGACTATTTGAAAGCCTCAAGTACCAAAACGCACCGTTTGCAGTAAATAGAACCGCCAGGAAGCCCAGCAAAAGTAATTTTTTAATAGATACTCTTTTTCTCACCTTTTGCATAAAGGAGGAAAACTTTTTTATTGCCCGCCCTCCGCGGAACATTCACATCACCTCATTTTTATTATGACCATAATTTTCCTCCATTATGCGTCTGTCTTATTTAATTTATTTTTTTAATTTCAATACCAGTGTAATAATGCTTTAAAATATCTACAAAGCTGGCTCCCCTTTCAGCCATGGCATTTGCTCCGTACTGGCTTAAGCCTACACCGTGGCCGTAACCTATAGTGGTAAACTTTATTTGGTCTTTATTCCTTTCCCATTTGAAATTAGTCGAATTAAGCTCGAACAGTTCCCTTATTTCGGTTCCGCTTACTATCCTGTTCCCTATCCGCATCTTCTTTATACGTCCCCCCTCGCTCCTTTCGATTATTTCCCATTGACTTTCGGGCCTTTGCGGATCAATAGAGATATCGGGCCATTTTTGCCTTATCTTCGAAACAACTTCACTCACCGGTAGATGTTTTATCGCGATAAATTTCGGCGAAGACTCTTCTCCGGGACTTATCACACTTCTTAGATACGGGACAAAATTGCCCCATACATCTTCGGAGTTTTCTGTCTTCCCTCCACTAGTAGAATGAAAAAGGGGATCTATAGGTTCTCCTTGATAAAAGATGATTATGCCGGAGGTGCTATTCACTGCCTGGGATATTTTGCTGTAATAATGATAAAATGCAAATATCCCCCATTTTTTCAACATCTGGCTGGTACTTATCCAAGCTTGACAGTGAGTAGGATCGTCACAGACATCCGCTTCTTTTTGCAGGCTGCAACCCGTCCCCCCTTTGGACCTCATTCTTTTGTAAACATAAGTTCTGGCTGCCACCGCTTGGGCTTTTAAAGCCTCGATCTTAAAGGATGCCGGCATCTCTGCTGCCACTACTCCCTTTACATATTCTTCCAAGGGTATTTTTTCTATCCTGTTTTTTGAAGTTATGTAAAGGGACACCGTTAATTCCTGGGGTTTTACTATTTTGCCCTTTTCATCTAACCCTTCATACAAACGGCTGCTGCAGCTCCTAACTATAGCCGCAGGTAAAACAATAACTAGTAAAAACATAAAAAAAATGATACAATACGCAATATTTTTCATCATATCCCCTGCCCCTATTTGTCCTTTTAAAAATTTTATTTTCTTATCTTGGGGAATATGATGAATTTAAATAAAAAAGAGCCTCAATCGGCTCTTTCTATCTTCCCGCCCAACCCCTTTACCTTTTCGACAATATTTTCATAGCCCCTATCTACATGATGGGCGTTTAAGACTGTCGTCTTGCCTTCGGCCGCAAGGCCGGCCAGTATGAGCGCTGCTCCCGCTCTCAGGTCTGTCGCCTTCACCGGAGCTCCGGTAAACCGCTCCACTCCTTCAATAATCGCGCTTCTGCCCTCGATCTTTATTTTCGCACCCATTCGCTTCAGTTCCTCAACATGCATAAATCTGTTCTCAAATACGGTCTCCGTTATCACGCTTGTGCCAGTACATAGGCTAAGATAAGCCATCATCTGAGCTTGCATATCGGTTGGGAAACCCGGATAAGGCATGGTCTTTACATCCACCGGACCTGGCCTTCCCTTTCCTATAACCCTTACGCCATCCTCGCTTTCTTCAAGTTCCGCACCGCTTTCGATGAGTTTTGCAATAAGAGGCTTTAAATGTTCTGTTACAACATTTTCTACCACCACGTCTCCGTTTGTGATGGCTCCGGCTATTAAATATGTCCCTGCCTCTATTCGGTCGGGTATCACAGTATACGAGATGCCCTTTAAACTCTTGACCCCTTCTATTTTTATGACATCTGTCCCAGCACCTCTGATGTGGGCTCCCATCGAATTTAAAAAGTTTGCAAGGTCCACAATCTCCGGTTCTTTTGCTGCATTTTCTATGATGGTCTGGCCTTCAGCCATTGCGGCTGCCATTATGATGTTTTCGGTGGCACCTACGCTGGGAAAGTCAAGATAAATGATGTTTCCTTTGAGTTTTTCGCATTTAGCTTCTACATACCCATGTCCCATTTCTATATCTGCTCCAAGAGCTGCAAATCCTTTTAAATGTAAGTCAATTGGCCTACTTCCTATAGCACACCCGCCGGGCAAAGATATTTTTGCCCTTTTGAACCTCGCTAAAAGAGGCCCCATCACCAAAAAAGAAGCTCTCATTTTCCTTACAAGCTCATAAGGGGCCTCAAATTTATTTATATCAGATGAATTTATTTTCAAAGCTCTGTCTTTTTTTTCACATCCTGCCCCTAGGGCTATGAGTACCTCCTTCATGACCCTTACATCTTCAAGTTCGGGGACATCCTCTATCGTACATTCTCCATCTGCGAGGAGAGCTGCAGCCATTACGGGCAGGACTGCGTTTTTAGCACTGCTGACTTTCACAGTGCCTTTTAGGCGTACACCACCTTCTATTATGAAACTGGCCAATCTCTTTCCCCCCGAATCTAGTATTCAATCGAAAGAACCGGTACCCCCAACCAGACATAGGTTTTTTGATCCTGATCACTATACCTTACGGCTATATTTATGTTGTATCTTTTTCCCATTATCTCAAGGCTCTCCTGGAAAAACGGGCTGTAACCTATAAAGTTTTGCATTTCGAGGTCTTCCATCTTCTCCACTTCTTTTGTCCTGAGCTCTTCAAGAATTCCCGTTACAATTTTATCTTGTTCTACCCGCTTAAGTTTACCATAAATACCCCCGGCAAGGCAAGTGGTAATTCTTGATTGCCCTCCGTTTGATGTAACTGCAAAAGCTACTTTTTGCTTCACTTCTTTTAGTTTTCTCACATTGCTGCCAGACGCGCTGACCGCTAGATAGGTTTGTGGTTCCTTTTCAAACTCCTCGGGCAATTTTACGCTCTGGACTACTATCCTAACGTAGTTTCCATCATGCAGCAAACCTTCAAGTATCAACACTCTGTACATATCATCCTGTTCCTGGCTTATGGTTAATTTCTCATCTGATGTTTGGAAAATTCTAAAAACGTTTTCTGCGATTTTCTTCATGTCTGAAAACTCCATAAAATTCCTATTTATTACAGACCAGTCCGCCACATCGAACGATTCAATCTGGACTTTGTTAGCTGTCAAGGCTTTAACTAAAAGGTCTTCTTCTGACATGCTGTATGATGAAAAGGAGCTTGCTAGCATAAAAAATACCGTTATGGCAACTATTTTCATAAATTTCACAAATGTCTCCTCCCTGATAAGGATGTTCATTTTAGATTATTGCCATAAATTGTATTTTTTATGCCATCTCCTTTTGAAGTATTCGGTCATGACGTTTCCATACCATAATATTCTTCAAATCTTTTTCGCACACTTTTTAACTTTTCTGCGTTTTTTTCTAAAAGCAAAAAACCCGCCCCTTTTGTAGAGGCGGTTCAAATTATGACTATCATTCCATTACCCCTGCATTACCATTTCCTTTATCTTCATCAATCTCGTGCGGCTGGAGCGCTCGTTTTCGTCCAGTTTCATAGTTATATACTTTATTGTTTTCTCAAGCTGAGGAATAAGCACGTACTCTAGAGCATTCACCCTTCTTCTTGTCTTTTCGATTTCATCTGCCATTAACTGGCACGCTTTTTCGAATTCGGCAAGTTTCAGCATTTTCGGAAGGATGGACGACAAAGTCCGGATGGCAAAGTCCATTTCGGCAGAAGTTCCTGCAAAGCCATAAGGGTACAAATTTTTCCCTTCTTCCATGGATATCTCTATGCGGGGCACATTTACGCTCATTATATTGCTCTTTTTAATATCTATGCTGACTTCAGCCGTGGGAATCATCAGGCTTTCTTCCACAACGCTTGCAGGCATTTGGCTGCGAGCCATCGTAAAACTTTGGAAGGCTGCTATAAGTTCGCGCTCTACTTCCTCCCGCAAGGCCTTATTCTGCTTCACCATATCTATAAATTTCTTTATGAGCTCATCCTGCTTATCTTTTAAGAGCTTGTGGCCCCGCTTTGCCGTCACAAGCCTTTTTTTCAGCCTTGAAAGCTCCATCCGGTTTGGATTAGCCCTTATTTCCATTTTTATTCTTCTCCTTTTTTGGGTAAGTACTTCTCGATGTATTCGTCCCTAATCCTCTTGAGCTCAACTTTCGGAAGTATGGTCAAGAGTTCCCATCCTATCGTCAGGGTTTCCTCAATGCTCCTGTCCTCATCTTCCCTCTGGGCCACATACCTTCTCTCAAACTCGTCCGCGAATTTCGCATATAGCTTATCCGTATCGGAAAGGGCGGCCTCACCCAGTATTACTGCCAGCTCTTTTGCCTGCTTGCCGCGGGCATAGGAAGCAAAGAGCTGGTTCATTGTATCTGCGTGGTCCTCTCTTGTCTTGCCCTTCCCTATACCTTTGTCCTTGAGACGCGAGAGGGACGGGAGCACGTCAATGGGAGGATAAATGCCCTTTCTGTGAAGTTCGCGGCTCAAGATTATCTGTCCCTCGGTTATATATCCCGTAAGGTCCGGTATCGGGTGAGTCTTGTCGTCTTCCGGCATCGTCAGAATCGGTATTTGCGTTATAGAACCCTTCTTTCCCTTTATCCTTCCAGCTCTTTCGTATATTGTAGAAAGGTCCGTGTAAAGGTACCCGGGATAACCCCTACGCCCCGGAACCTCCTTTCTTGCAGCCGAAACTTCCCTTAAGGCCTCGCAGTAATTGGTCATGTCAGTCAGAATTACAAGTACATGCATATCTTTTTCATAAGCCAGAAATTCCGCACAGGTCAATGCCATTCGGGGCGTTGCTATACGCTCTATAGCGGGGTCATTGGCCAAATTAATGAACAGAACCGACCTATCTATGGCTCCGGTGCGCCTGAAATCCGAGATGAAGTAGTCAGCTTCCTCAAAGGTGATGCCCATTGCTGCAAAAACTACCGCAAATTTGCTTTCAGTCCCGAGAACTTTTGCCTGCCTTGCTATCTGCGCCGCCAGTTGGGCGTGGGGAAGGCCAGAACCCGAGAAAATCGGCAGTTTCTGCCCCCTTACCAGCGTGTTTAGACCATCGATGGCCGAAATTCCCGTCTGTATGAACTCTGAAGGATAGTCGCGGGCAGCCGGGTTTATGGGGCTACCGTTTATATCAAGCCTTTTTTCCGGTATTATCATCGGGCCTTTATCCCGCGGGCGGCCAAAGCCGTCGAATACCCTGCCCAGCATATCTATAGAAACGCCCAGTTCTATGCTCTTCCCTACAAACCTGACCTTGCAGTCGTTTATATTAAGTCCAGTCGAACCCTCGAAAAGCTGGACCAAAGCTTTATCGCCGTTTACTTCTAGCACCTGTCCCCGGCGAATCTCACCGCTGCCGGTTTCTATCTCTACAAGCTCATTGTATTTTACTCCTTCCACATTCTCTACAAGCATCAGCGGCCCGACGATCTCTTTTGCCGTTTTATACTCTTTAAGCATCGGCTGCACCTCCTTCTACGAGGTCCTGCATTGCTTTCCTTATTTCATCTTCGATTTCGTCGAACAGGTGCATGTTGGATTCCTCTATATACTTGGCTCGGGCTATCCTTTCGCGCACCGGATGTTTTTCTATATCGGAGAAGAAAGCACCTTTTTCTAGCGCCTTTTGCGCTTCGTGGTAAAACATAAGTATCAACTTCAGCATCCTGTATTGCTTTTCCTTTGAAGAGTAGGTATCGACTTCGTGGAAAGCGTTCTGATGCAGGAAGTCTTCTCTTATGGATCTTGCCACTTCCAGCACTAGGCGGTCTCCTGTGGAAAGGGCATCTATACCTACGAGCCTCACTATCTCCTGAAGGCTGTCTTCTTCCTGCAAGAGCCTCATGGCCTCAGAACGGAGCTGTCCCCAATCGCTGCTTACTTTTTTGTTCATGTATTCTTCTACTACATCAGAGTAAAGGGAATAGCTCGTCAGCCAGTTGATAGCGGGGAAGTGGCGCGCATAAGCAAGTTGCGCATCTAACGCCCAAAACACCTTTACAACGCGCAGTGTCGCCTGGGTAACAGGTTCAGAAAGGTCTCCGCCGGGTGGCGATACAGCTCCGACTACCGTTAGAGCTCCTTCTCGGTTGTCGCTGCCAAGGCAGATAACTCTTCCGGCCCTCTCGTAAAATTCCGCAAGTCTTCTTGATAGATATGCAGGATAACCCTCTTCGCCCGGCATCTCTTCGAGCCTGCCCGACATTTCGCGAAGAGCTTCCGCCCAGCGTGAAGTGGAATCTGCCATCAGAGCCACGCTATATCCCATATCCCTGAAATATTCGGCAATAGTTATTCCCGTGTAAATCGATGCTTCCCGGGCCGCAACCGGCATGTTGGACGTATTTGCAATTAAAACGGTGCGCTTCATTAGCGGCTCGCCGGTCTTTGGATCTTTCAATTCCGGGAACTCCAAAAGAACGTCGGTCATCTCGTTGCCTCGCTCGCCGCAGCCGATGTAGACTACAATTTCTGCATCGGCCCATTTTGCCAACTGGTGCTGCACCACCGTCTTTCCGCTGCCGAAGGGTCCCGGTATGCAGGCGGTCCCACCCTTTGTAACGGGAAAGAACGTATCGATAACCCTCTGGCCCGTCGACATGGGAATTTCAGGCGGCAGTTTTTCTTTATAGGGCCTGGTCTTTCTTACCGGCCACTTTTGCATCATTGTAAGCTCCAGCGCCTTTCCCGATTCGGTCCTCACTACGGCTACCGGCTCCGTTACCGTAAACTCCCCTTCTCTGATGTCTTCTATAATTCCAAAAATACCAGGGGGCACCATTATACGGTGTTCCACTATCACCGTCTCCTGCACCGTGCCTATTATATCACCGCCGGCAACCCTGTCTCCGGGCTTTACTCTGGGCGTAAATTTCCATTTTTTCTCACGATTCAAAGCCGGCACGTCAATACCCCTGGTTATAAAGCTGCCGACATTTTTCTCTATAACGTCAAGGGGTCTTTGAATTCCATCGAAAATACCTTCGAGCATTCCCGGTCCCAGTTCGACGCTGAGGGGTTCTCCTGTGGATACCACCGGGTCTCCGGGGCCCAATCCCGATGTTTCTTCGTAAACCTGAATCGAAACTTTATCTCCCCGGATTTCTATGACTTCGCCGACGAGGCCTTGCGTTCCCACTTTTACAACGTCGAACATCTTTGCCTCGGGAAGACCCGTAGCTACCACGAGGGGACCGGAAACTTTTGTTATTATTCCCTGGCTCATTCCCTTCCCTCTCTTTCAAAAATGATATCCACTCCAATAGCTTTTTCTACAGATTTTTTCACGTCAGTCATGCCGATTCCCAGAGTACCCCGGTTGCTGGGAATCAGAGTTATTATAGGCAAGGTTTTGTTCCTAAAAAGGTCTATTTTGTCCATGATTTTTTCTGCCAAGTGCTCCGTTATGAATATCACAGCATAATTCTCCCGTGCTAGCTTCAACAGCTTTTCTGCAGCCTCCGACTCATCGATGGTGGGGAAAGTATCAATGCCTGTCGACTTAAAAGAAAGAGCCGTATCGTGATCTGCAATTACTCCAATTTTATACATAGACATCCCTCAACCTTTCTCGAATTACGTCTCCCGATATTCCGTTTATTTTCCCCACCATCAGTACCCGGAGTATCTTAATTTCGTTCTCCTTTGCTCCTATATATCCTGCCACCGTTTCAAGGCCGTAGGGTTTATATATCCCTTTTTTTAGAATGCCCAGCAGGAAATCGTCCGACAGTTTTTCGTAAGTAGCCGGACTTCCCGTGGAAATCCAGTTTTCCAATCCTTCCTTGACAACTTTGGCATACTTTGAGGAAGAAAGAGCATCCACCATGGACTGTACCGGTTCTTTGAAATATTTTTCGAAAAATTCCTGTCCAATGGTCCCACCGGGCAGTAACGACTTTTCTAGAGCTTTCAAATCGGATTTCATATATTTTAATCTTACCATCGTCTTAATATTGATTAAGTCCACCAAAGCAACCAGATAGTCCTTCAGAAACTCATGTCCTATTTCCCTTGTAAGCCCAATTAATTCTTTGTAAAGGGCTCTATCCATGGAAAGATCTATCTGCTGGGGGTCCTGGGTTTCCTCAAACAACCTCATTGCTTCCCCGTAAGCAGCTTTCATAGTTTCCGGAACTTTCGCGTCACCTTCGCCTTTTCCCAGTTTTATGAGTTCATCAACGGTTATTTCACCTAAATTTGAAAGATTTTCACGAACATCCGCGCCCAAAATCCTGCTCTTTGCTACAACCTTGAGGTTATGATAATCGTACTTCAGTGTGAAAAACCTCACTATCCTGTGGTCCTTCAGCGATTCTCTTACAGTATTAAGGGTTTTTTTCATGCTTTTCTCGAGCGCTTTCTCAAAATCGTATACCGACTCGAGTTCTTCAAATTCGGGAGCGTAATCGGTCTCAGACAGGACCCTCAGCACTGCTTCCATATTTTCCGCCTCAAGTATCCTTTCGATAACGCTCCTGCCCAGCAGCCTGTTTTCCAAGACTTTCACCCTGCCTGACGCATAGAGGAATTCTTCATCCCTCGGCATTATGGCATCACTCCTCGAAAAGTAGTCGGGCCACTTCGGTTTCTAACTCTTGCCGCTGGGCTTTGAGCAAATATTCGAAAGCGCAGTTTATTTCCACCGTTTCCGACTTTAATATAAATCCGCTTCTTATAGGCCTTTTTTCTTCGGAAATTCGCAAGTTGCCCAATTTCCCTTGTTTTTTCAAGGCTTCGTTTACCGCCGAAAGGAATTCAGGAGTGATTTTAGCCCTATCGTTTTCAGAAATTATAACCTCTTCGTTGCCATCAGCCGAAGTCAAAAGAAGCATCCTCCGGATGAGGTCAAGGTAACTTTGCTCATCCAGGCTGCTGAGCTTTTTCTCGGCTTGTGCAAAGGCTTCATCTATCAATGCCTGCTTTGCTTCAAGAAAGCGCTTCTTTTCTTCCAACTCCGCCATAGAGAGAATCTTCCGTTTTTCTTCAGCGGCCATCTTTTGTGCTCTTTCTCGTGCCTTAATTTCTATTTCTTTTGCTTTTTCTCTTGCCTTTTCTAGTATTTCGGAGGCCTTTTTTTCTGCCTCTTTAATTATCCGGTTTTTCTCTTCAGCGGCTTCTTCCAGTATCCTTTCTTTTATTTTAGTAATGCCCTGCATTATGGTGCACTCCCTACGACAACTTTAAACCGAAGAGCATCAATATCGAAGCAAGCAAGGCAAGAACCGCGTAAGTTTCTACCATCGCCGAATAAGTGATACCTTTTGCGAGTTCTTCCGGCCTTTTAGCTACTATTCCTACGCCTGCGGCCGCTGCCCTAGCCTGCGATATGGCCGAGAGCAATCCTACTACAGCAATCGGAAGGCATGCCGCAAAGACAAGAAGTCCCTGATAGGTTGTAAGGGGAAGTAAATTGCCGCCGAGGAGACCTATTCTCTGCATGACTACGAAACCGGTGAGGAGTCCGTAAATTCCCTGAGTTCCTGGCAAGGCCTGAAGTATTAGAGTCTGGCTGAATTTGCTGGGATCTTCGGTTACGACCCCGGCCGCTGCTTCGCCTACCATTCCAACTCCTCTTGCAGAACCTATTCCTGGCAGAAAAACTGCCATGGCAGCTCCTAAAAGTGCTAGAACTTGTCCCAAAGTGATATCCATCTTAAAATTCCTCCTTCATTATTGTTTAATTTTTTATGATTATTTTTATAATGCAATCCTACTTAATCTCTCTTTAATCTTTTTCCATTAATGGCCTTCTATATCAAGGTATTCGGTTTTCATCCTCAATGGATCAAAGGGCCTTCCACCGCCATCGTAAAACTTTCCAAAAAACTCAATATACTGCAGACGGCTGCTGTGAACGTAAGCACCAAGGGCGTTCACCGCGATATTAAACAGATGTCCCCCAGCCATTATTACTACCATTGCTATATATCCAATAATATTTACTCCGAGCATTTTAGCCATGGTATTTATAACGGTGGCTATCACACCTGTCGCCAGACCTAAAGCCAAAAGTCGCGAATATGAGAGCACATCGCTGAGGTAACTAGTCACGTTGTAAAGGCTGAGCAATCCCGACGTGAATTTTTTTATTATGCTCCGCTGCGTTCTACCCTGGGTTAGCACAAGACCAATAGCTCCCACTAAAGCAACGTATTTAGCCACCCCTGCGGTCCCTGGAAAAGCCAGCATTATGAGCCCCGTCAGGAATACCAGCCAAAGCCCTTGATCCATCAAAGCATCGGCAAATTTCCCTTTTCTTATGTTTTTGTAAGCACTCAAAACTATTCCAGTATATATTTGTATAAGGCCCATAGCAAAACTCAAATATAAAACCGCCATGGGGTTATCTAAAGGATTAAGCCATAGAGGTTTTACTTTTATTAGATCTCCAAACCAGCTTCCGAAAATAATTCCCCATATAAAAGTAGAGATGCCGCATAAAAAGAGAAGTTCAACTAATTTTTTGCCCATCCCAGCTAACTTGAGTTTCCACAATGCAAGGGCTGAAAGCAGCGATAGCACCAATCCGTAAGCTGCATCGCTTACCATCATTCCAAAAAACACGAAATAAAACGGCGCCATGTAAACATTGGGGTCGATTTCCCTTGGATCTGGAAGGCTGTAAAGCTCAGTCACTATTTCAAAAGGCTGTACCAATCGCGGGTTTGATAAAGCAACCGGTATGTCGTCATCTTCTGCGGGGTCTTCAAAATCAAGATGAACCGTATCTGTAACGGAATTGATTGCGTTTTTTACCGATTCTACAGCATTTTCGGGAACATATGCCTTCATTACAAATATCTTTTCGGTGTCGGCCATCTTTTGCAGGCTTTCTTTCTTTTGCTTTTCTAAAAGCCAGTAGTCGTAAACCGCCTTGAGATCCAGCAGATTGTCTGAGAGTTTGGTAATCTCCTCTTTTATACTCTTCCTTTCGGCTTCTATGGCCTCAAACCTCTCCTGTAATTTCCAGACAATCTCCTGAGGCGTTCCAGTAAATCCGCTGAATTCTTCGGTATTTACCGAAAATTCCTTGGAGAGCTCCTGTACCTCAGTTCTAATGGAACTATGATATACAGCAAGGGCCAGGCTTTCCTCCCGGCTTTCGCCAATTGGAATTACTTCCAGCGGCATGTCACTGTCTTTCACCTTATTCATAAACTCTTTGAAATTCTTTTTTGGCACAGTGATAGCCTTTATATCAACCTTTCCCGTGCTACCAAGGTCCTCTACCGGGATATCTAGGGCTCCCCAGGGTTTTATTAATTCTATCTGGTTTACTATCCTTCCCTCTTCAGTTTTTAGCCTCGAAAACCTCTGCTCGAACCCATAAATGGAATCTACCACTTTAAAAATTTCTGCCTTGCGGCTTAAAATTTCCCCAAGTTTTTTCAGACTGACTTTAGGCCTTCCATAGATAAGCGGATTTTGTTCCTTTGCATAAGGCTTTAGAAATTCTATGGCAAATTTCAACCTTGAAAGCCTTGTCTCCAGTTCTGAAAGCTCGGCAGTTATTTTTGAATTGCCTCCTTCTTGTTCTTTTACATCCGCTATCTCAACTGTTCCTAGCCTTTGCAAAGCGTCAAGGAGGCTGTCCAAATCATCCTTCAAACCTAAAAGGAACATTTTTTTCATTTTAACTATCGCCATATAAAGTCACTACCTTCTTTACTATAAAGTCGGCTGCTTGAGGAATTCGTTCTTTTGACCTTTCAACCAATCCTTTTATCCTTTCTTCATACTCCTCTTTTAAAGACTGGGCTTTCCTTTCCGCTTCCTTTTTAGCATCTTCAACTATGCTATTGAAGACCTCTTCTCCCTTTTTTTGAGCACTTAAAATTACTTCTTCCGCTTTTCTATTTGCTGCACCTATAATAGACTTGGCTTCTTTCTCGGCTTCTTCTATTATAGCTTTTGCCCTGCTCTCGGTCGCCCTTATATCGTCTATGACCTCTCTCAAGCTAAAATCACCTCCCTATGATAAAATAAATTATTTCTTTTTTTTGAACTCTAACGTCAAAAGTTTATATACACTCATCGCGCCTGAAAAAGCCCCTAACAGTACTCCTAAAATCAAAAAAAGGCTGCCTGACGAAAGCCTCCTGTCCAAATAGGCTCCGAAATATACGCCACCCAGGATAGGCAAGGCCATATTCAAGCCAATTTGAGTCAAAAGTGCAATATGTTGAACTAATCTTATATCTTTCATAGTGGTAATTATACAATATAGCAAAAAAAAATTCAAACCAGATGATTGGAAACTTACAATCGATTTCTTATGCTATCTTCTTTTTAATCTCAATTTCAGTAACTTTTGTGAACCGTATCACAATCTTTTAATTTTTCTTCTGATTTCCAGGGTTATTATTAGATTTTCCCTTTATCTGAAGTGCTCTTTTTTTTTCCGGCTTTTCCCGCTGTTTGCTTTGCTCTGCATCATTTACTTTTTTGTCAACCCGTGCTTCTTGCCCATCACTTATTTCTTCATCTTTCGCTTTCACAACTTCATCATTATAATTTCCAATAGCCGGGTATTCTTTCTTTTTTTTGACTTCATCTGGCAGTGTCTGTTTTTGAGGCGTCTTTCTTATTTTATCTTTGTCCTCTTCTTTCTCGTCGTTTACTGAGGTAAACTTCAGCTCTTTGATTAAGTCCTTAACTTGCATCTTTTTTATGTTCTCCAGCTCCAAATTGACGCCCTTTTCTTTCAACTTCTCATAAAGCAATAGTTTGCCCTCGGATATTCCAAGTTTTTTTGCCTCATTGTGCAATTTTATGGAGGAATGCTGCACGTAAAGTTCAACTTTGTTCTTATCTTCCTGCTGTACGGAAATGCCGACTTCGCCTTTAATTTTTTCTAATTCCTTCATTGCAGTTTGTTCCAGTTTTTTCCCAAGAGCCAACTTTTTCTCGTCCTTCAAGTTAGATATCGTAATCATTACCACCGACTCCGGGTTTAGGAACTTTTGCTCTCTGGCCCTTTCAAGCAGTGTTTCCATAACTTTTTCTGCAGGCAAAGCCCTATAAGATTTAACGTTTCCTACCAATCGCTTTCCGTCTTCATTTAAACCTATGACGTCCACTGTCCGGTCGAACCTGTTTAGTGATATTTCTATGCTCGGATTCACATCCATCGTGACGTAGGTCACTGGCCGGTAAAAAGCCATCGCGTATCCCGCAAGGACCGAAACTATTACCAAAGCAGCCGCTATGGATGCTATTTTTTTAAATAACTTGCGGGTATCTATCTCGCGGATTTCTATTTCATCTCCAATCTGCCTGTCTTTATATTTATTTTGCACTTTTATGAACTCGCCTTTTTTATTGACAACTATAATGTAGTCGCGCTGAATATCTACAATAACAGCCTTCACCTTTTTACCTCCATTTTATGTAATCTTTTATGTACTTATAGTCTCCCGAAAGGATTACGACCGCCGCTATTATATAATTTCGCCCGCGCTCTATCTTCTTTCTGGGTATTTTTGTGGCTTTTTCAATTTTTTCTATGGGCAGATACTTTTTCTCCATTATAGTCTTCAAAATTTCGGGAGACGACATAATGTAATCTACAACCTGAAGATAAACCCTTCGAGTACCTTCCTGTTTAGGAGAGCTTTTTGCAACATCCAAAAAGGAAATCCCCCATTTGCCGAGTTCTTCTTTAATCTCCAGTATTTCAAGCCTCCTTAATCGACTTGCCTCGTCTTCCCGGTGTTTTTTTATGGATTCTTCGGCACCTATTTCCGGTTCGATTTCCTCCTCATCATCCGCACTGTGCCAGATATAAATCAAAGCATCTGAACTCTTTTTTTCCTTCCTGTAGTAATCTATGAGCCGGTTTTTTATTACATTTCTCGCAAAGGCTAGGAAATTGCCCTTATTAATGTCAAATTTTTGAATAGCTTCGTTAAAGGCAATCATCGCTATACTTAGCTCATCGTCTATGCCGTATTCAACCCGGCGCCCTATGCATTTTTCGACAACCGATGCTATAAAGGGCTTGTATTCTTCTATGAATAGACTTATATTGTCCATATTTCCCTTAATCGCCATTACTCGTTCATTTATTGAAGGTTGATTCATGGCTACCTCCGCATAATGAGAATAACTCTTTTAAATTATAGCAAAAATTTCCGCAGTTATTAAGTCAAAGGCCCGTTGATTTTGCTTTTTTCATTTGGTAGGATTTGAAATATAAAAATTATTAACCGCAAAGAGAGGTAGAACGTTGAAAAATGTACATCTTCTGGATTCCCTGCATATTGTCTTTTCTCTTAGCAAGCCTTTTTTTCACGGAAAATAAGTCTGCATCCTGTTTTGTGGATTTTGCAAAAGGTTACCTCGCTCTGAGACTTGCCGGTATTTTTTCTCATTCTGGCCTTTCATACCTTTTTGCAACGGCTGGACTTTTACTAGGACAATCCAGACCTATTTTTAGAGGTTTTAAAGGAGGTTCTGCCGAAGTTTTAAGCCTGGGGATTTTAACTTTTATGTCGCCAATTTTAGGCATTATTCTGCTTTTCTTCTTTTTACTATTAAAATTCCTTTTTCGTGATTACGAAGATGCGGTCTTTGCAACTTCGTTTCTAATACCCATACTGGCACTAAAGTTTTTCAAAAGCGACGCTTATATACTTATGTCTTTTTTCACTTTCGGGGTTCTAATTGTCCAATTTCTACCGCCGGCACTTGAAAAATATATAAAACCCCGGTTTTTGACAAGGGTAGCCTTTGCCTTCTTGCTGTTTTTCGCATGTGCCCTGTTTTTTTTCAACAAATACGTCTATAAAGGCTTTGGAGTCCAAAAAGATCTAATACGGCACGGACCCGGGCACTTTAAGTATGTAGCAATTACCTTCGATGATGGCCCTGATCCATTATATACGCCGCAAATTCTAGATATATTAAAGGAAAAGGACGTTCGAGCCACGTTTTTCCTCATAGGCAAGAATGCCCAGCAGTATCCGGAAATTGCAAAAAGAATAACAAAGGAAGGTCATACTATCGGAAACCACACCTATTCCCACAAGAGCCTTATTCCTCTCTCGGCCGCCGCTACACGGAAAGAAATTAAAAGGGGCGAGGAAGCGATTTTTAAAGCTACCGGGATAAGGCCTACCTTGTTCAGACCGCCAAGAGGAGTATATTCTACTTATGCCCTTAAGTTTCTGAGGCAGGAGCGCTATACGGTGGTGCTCTGGGATGTATCGGCTATGGACTGGGCAGAACTTCCTCCTCAAAGTATTGTCTCTAACGTTTTGCGCCACGTAAGGCCAGGTTCGATAATACTTTTTCACGACAGCGGGGATATAGTTTCTTTTAAAGGCGGCGACAGAACCAATACCGTAAAAGCCCTTCCCCTCGTGATAGACGAACTCAAAGCTCAAGGTTATGATTTCGTAACCGTTGATGAAATGATATTCTTATCTGAATTGATGAGGACTGAGGACAATGGTGAGGATAGTGACAGCCAAAATCCAGCACATTGAGGCGGTGGTTGATATATTCTGCGCCGCCTTCCATAAAAGCATCACCTTTTTTACACCCGATATCTCCAATGTAAGGGAGGCTTTTAAAGATTTTTTCGGGCTTCTTATGGAGACCTTCAATGGTGGATTTATGGTAGCCCTTAATGAAGGCGAGGTATGCGGGTACATAATAATGGCGGATGATGTGAGGAGGCTTTGGGTAAAGGCGATTTTTTCCGGATTCATTTTCAAGATAGCGGCAAAAGCTCTGAGGGGAATATACGGCATTGGACTTGCGACAATTTATAAGGTAGTCAAGAATAAACTGTACTATTTGAAGTTTGAGATTTCCACAGAAAAAACAGCCCAGCTCCTTTCCATAGCCGTCCACCCATCGCACCACGGGAAAGGCATAGGTAAAAAGCTGCTAGAGGCTGGCCTTAAATATATAAAGTGCATGGGAATCAAGAAAATAAAACTGGAAGTAAGACCTGACAACAAATCTGCACTTTCGATTTACGAAAAGTACGGCTTTCAAAAGGTAGGAAAAGCAAAAGACCTACAGGGCGATTGGCTCATAATGGTGAAAGAATTATAAAGGGCAATTTAAAAAAAATATGTCCCGAGATACATTGCTCTCGGGACATATACGTTATTCTCTCGGAAGCAATTGGTTTAATATAATGCCCAAAACCGCAGCAAGACCTACACCACCCAGTTTAACCCCTCCTGGGAAGTTGATTACCGCTCCCCCTATTCCCACTACCAGGATAATACTTGCAATTATCAGGTTTCTAGTCTTTTTAAAATCTACGCCGTTTTCCACAACAGTCCTAACTCCTATGCTTGCTATCATGCCGAACAGGATTATGGATATGCCTCCTATAACCGGTTCAGGAACCGTCCTGATTAAAGCCGTAAGCTTTTGAAAGCTCGAAAGCAGGATGGCGATAAAAGCTGCCACCCTCATCACCTGAGGCTTCCAAACACCGGTAAGAGCAAGAACCCCAGTGTTTTCGGAGTATGTGGTATTGGCAGGCCCACCGAAAAGTCCGGCCAAGGACGTAGCTATACCGTCACCTATCAAGGTCAAGTGGAGTCCCGGATCTTTGACGAAATCTTTACCCACCGTTGCGCCCACCGCCAGCATGTCACCTACGTGTTCCACCATCGTCGCTACGGCTACCGGAGCTATCAACCCTATAGCGGCAAGGTTGAATTCGGGCCTTGTGAAATTCGGCACCGCAAAAAGAGCCGCATCCTGCACAGGTTTTAGGTCAACGATCCCGAATATCAAGCATGCAACATAGCCTGCGATCAACCCCACCAAAACGGGCACGAGTTTAAAAAATCCCCTTCCGTAAACGCTCACTACCATAACCGTGGCTAGCACTATTAATGCAATGGTCCAGTTTTTGGACGCGCTTTGAACCGCCACCGGCGCAAGATTCAAACCTATTACCATTATTATCGGCCCTGTTACTATGGGAGGAAGAAGTCTTTCCATAAATTCCCTTCCCAAAAAGTAGACCAAGATGGCCATTACTACGTACAAAAGCCCTGCGACTATAATGCCGCCTTGAGCTGCCGGAACGCCCCACTGCTTTACTACAAGAGCTACAGGGGCGATGAATGCAAAGGACGAACCCAAAAAGATCGGCACTTTTCTTTTCGTCACAAGATGGAAAAATAGTGTGCCTATCCCCGCAGTGAAAAGTGCAACACCGACATCCAGTCCGGTAAGAAGCGGAACCAGCACAGTAGCCCCAAACATTGTAAAGGTATGCTGAAGTCCCAGGATTAGAAGCTGTAACAGCGATATTCTGTCTTCCTCTTTTAAAGGCCCTGATAGTTCCTTTGAATTTGCAGTCAATTCTTTCACACTTTTCCTCCTTTCGAAATCAAAGCCCCTGTTGTAAGGCAGCAGGGGCTTCCTTATAAAAAAAGCCTTTCTCTGTCAGGCAGAGAAAGGCTTTTTTTCCCTACGCCTTACTAGCCTCACAGGACCAGTTTAAAGGCTCATAACTTTTCCTGTAGAATCATAACACATAGCAGGGTTACAGTCAATACTTAAAATTTTCAAAGGACCAGAGCCGTTCCAGTGCTTTTTTCATATACTCTTCGTCTATTTCAAATCCGATTGCACTTATATTCAACTTTAAACAGGCGATCGCCGTGGTCCCGATTCCCATAAAAGGATCCAGGACAAGTTTGGTCCTCTCAACCCCATGGAGTTTTATGCACATTTCCGGGAGGGTAACCGGAAAAGTAGATGGATGCGGGCGCTGTTTTTCCCTATCCCTTATGGTTTCATACGGAATAAACCAGGTATTCCCACGGCATCTCTTGTCTTGCTTTGCGCTTTTCCATCGTCCTATATTTGACTTATCCTGATAGGGCACTCCTATGGCAAGTCTGTCAAGCTCAACCTTTCCGGTCTTTGTAAAGTGAAAGATGTATTCATGATTGTCGTGTAAAAAGCGCTTTCCCTTAATGGGTTTATAGTGACCTACTGCCACATCACCGGATATGGCGGGATATTTGCCGACAGAACTTTTTTCGATGGCGATGGATTTTACCCAATGGATAACATTTTGAAGCTCAAAATGCTTCCTGAGCCTTTGCGCTACATCTAAGGGTATCCATGGATCGCTCGGTTTTCCACCTATATTTAGGAAAAAAGAACCGTCATTTTTCAGCACCCTCTTAATCTCAACAGATACCTTTTCCAACCAGTCCAAATATTGCTCTCGCGGCATGTTGTCACAATGGCTGTTGTAACGTATGCCTATATTGTAAGGCGGGGAAGTGACAACCACGTCCACTTCTTCCTGCTTCAAGTATTTTCTCATACCCAATAAGCAATCCTCAAGATAGAGGGTAATTTTTCCCCCTACCTTATAAACCCTTTCCGAAGGCAAATCCGGCATATCCTTGCCTCAACTCCTTCAGGAACAGTCCATTCCGGAAGCCCGTTCCGGCCTAAACTCCTCCGGCCTTTTTTCTGACATTCCAAAATAGTACAGGATACTCTCTACAATCCGCTTTGAGGCAAATCCATCTCCGTAGGGATTCACAGCATTCGCCATGCGGAGGTATTCAGTCTCATCTTTCAAGAGTATTTCTGCTTCTTTTAGCACATTTTCTTTTGCTGTTCCTATCACCTTCACAGTGCCTGCCTTAACAGCCTCAGGTCGTTCTGTCTCGTTTCTCAGCACCAATACAGGCTTCCCCAAGGAAGGCGCTTCTTCCTGCAAGCCTCCCGAGTCAGTCATGACCATGTAGCATCTGGCCATCAGGTTGTGCAGCTCGTCGGTATCAAGTGGAGGAAGGAGTATTATTCTCTCGCTATTTTTGAGTATGCTATAAGCCGTATCACGGACCGCAGGGTT
The DNA here is from genome assembly GCF_900142995.1 of Caldanaerovirga acetigignens. Classification (NCBI taxonomy): domain Bacteria; kingdom Bacillati; phylum Bacillota; class Clostridia; order Thermosediminibacterales; family Thermosediminibacteraceae; genus Caldanaerovirga; species Caldanaerovirga acetigignens. The sequence continues at coordinate 70,955 of NZ_FRCR01000009.1, forward strand.
CAAGTGTACGGGATAAACGAGAACAACATCTGGATTGCGCTCCACCACGTCCCGAAGCCCCCGGCATATTTCTTCAAGGGGTCTCCCCAGGTTCTCCCTCCTGTGGGCGGTTACAAGTATCACGCGATTTTTCTCGAATTTCAACGAATTGAGGACCGGTTGCTTGAATACATAGTCTTTTTTCACGGTAGTTTTCAATGCATCTATTACTGTATTTCCTGTAACGAAAATAGATTTGGGGTCAACTCCTTCATTGATTAGGTTCATCTTTGCCGTCATTGTCGGCGCAAAGTGAAGATCCGCAAGAGCTCCTGTAATCTTCCGGTTCATTTCCTCTGGAAAGGGCAGCCACTTGTTGTGGGTTCTCAATCCCGCTTCCACATGTCCCACCTTGATATGCAGATAAAAGGAAGCAAGAGCTCCAACAAACGTCGTAGTAGTATCGCCGTGCACCAGCACTAAGTCGGGTCTTACCTCATTTAGCACATCCCTTAACCCGGAAAGCGCCTTTACGGTGATGTCAAACAAGCTCTGCCTTTCTTCCATTATGTCCAGGTCGTAATCGACCTTTACATCAAAAAGGCTCAACACCTGGTCGAGCATCTGGCGGTGTTGAGCTGTAACGGCCACCTTGCAATCAATATAATCGCTCTTTTTGAGTTCCTGCACCAATGGGGCCATTTTTATGGCCTCAGGTCTGGTTCCAAATACCGTCAAAACTTTTATCCTTTCCAAAGCTCGCTCCCCTTTTTAACTATAATCCTTCAGACTTTTTGTCTTGCGAGATAATGAACTGCCTTCCTCCCAGTAAAAATAGAGCAAGAAAAATAGCAAGCATCAGGAAAGCCTGCTTTACACCAACCCATATTAGCAATACCGCACATAGTCCCAGCGCCAGGCTCATGAGGTACATATATATGACAGCTTGTCTATGGGAAAACCCCACATCCAGCAGTCGATGATGGATATGTCCCCTGTCGGCCTGCATTATAGGCCTTCCTTTGATGAGCCTCCTAACTATAGCAAAGGCCGTATCAAAGATGGGAAGTCCCAGCGCTAAGATGGGAACAATAAGAGCTATGGCCGTTGCACTCTTTACAGCCCCATCTACGGCTGCCGCAGCCAGGATATATCCCAGAAACATAGCTCCAGTGTCCCCCATGAATATCTTTGCGGGGTTGAAGTTGTACGGCAAAAATCCCAAAGCAGCTCCCGCAAGCAATGCTGTAACTAATGTTGTGTTCAGTTGGCCCAAGCTTATGTCGACTAGCATCATCGTCACAGATGCTATGACTGCGATTCCTGCTGCCAGTCCGTCGAGTCCGTCGATGAAATTCAAGGTATTGGTAATGCCCACAACCCAAAACAGCGTAACCGGTATGCTCCACTTGCCAAGATAAAACATCCCTCCGAAAGGATTAGTCACCCACTCTACCTTCAGCCCGAAAGCCACAAGGATATAAGCTGCAACCGTTTGAAGCAAGAGCTTTGCTTTTGCAGGAAGCCCATAAATGTCATCTAACACGCCCACCAATACCAGGAAGGCTCCGCCTATCAACATGCCGCGGAAGGAACTTTGCTCAAGTGGCAATGTAATCAATCCTACCGCAGTAAAAGCTGCAAAAATGGCAAGTCCTCCCAATCTCGGCGTGGGTTTTTTGTGAACCCGCCGGGCATCCTTCGGTATATCGACGGCGCCCATCTTCCAGGCCAATTTTATAACCCCCGGTGTAGCCATGTAAGATAAGGCCATCGACATTATAAATGCGTATATGTACAACGGCATTTTATAACGCCCCTTTACGCCAAACTTGCTTTTTTAATTTTATTCCATAAATCCTTTCTTGTCAAATTCGCTTATACTTTACAACCTCGATTCCCGCCTCTGAAAGCAGTTTCATCGCCAATTCGTCAGGATATTCTCCCTCGTACACAATCTTTTTAATCCCCGCATTTATGAGCATCTTGGCGCAAAGGGCACAGGGCTGACATGTCACATACAAAGTGGAGCCTCTTATGCTTATCCCCCATACTGCCGCCTGGATTATGGCATTCTGTTCGGCGTGTAGCCCTCTGCAAAGTTCGTGTCTTTCCCCGGAAGGTACTTTCATTTTTTCTCTCAAACAACCTACTTCATAACAATGGGCAAGGCCGGTCGGCGCTCCGTTGTAACCTGTGGTAAGTATCCTTTTTTCCAGAACGACTATAGCTCCTACCCTTCGCCGGAGGCAGGTGGACCTTTTTGCTACCACCCTGGCGATTTCCATAAAATAGTCATCCCAGGGTGGCCTTTCTACTTTTTTCATTTTGTGCCAAAGAGCCTGTCGCCGGCATCTCCAAGCCCTGGAACTATGTAGCCGTGGTCGTTGAGGCGTTCGTCGATTGCGGCCGTGTATATGTCTACATCCGGATGTTTTCTGTGAAGGGCTTCTATGCCTTCCGGCGCTGCAATAAGGCACATCAGTTTTATGCTGTTTGCGCCTTTTTCTTTTAACAGGTCTACGGCCATAATCGCAGAACCACCCGTGGCGAGCATCGGATCAAGGATTATGAGTTCCCTTTCCCCAACGTCAGCCGGCAATTTGCAGTAGTATTCCACAGGCTTTAGGGTTTCAGGGTCCCTGTAAAGGCCGATGTGGCCCACTTTCGAAGCAGGGATTAACTTTAAAAGGCCGTTGACCATTCCAAGGCCTGCCCTGAGTATGGGGACGACCCCCAGTTTTTTGCCTGAAATCATCTTCGCTTTACATGGCCCTATTGGAGTCTTTATCTCCACATCTTCGAGCGGTAAATATCTGGTTACCTCATAGGCCATCAGCATCGCCAGTTCTTCCACAAGCTCTCTGAATTCCTTCGCACCTGTCCTTTCATCCCTAATAAGGGCTAGCTTATGCTGTACCAATGGATGGTCTATCACGTAAACGTTTTTCATTCTATCCCCCATTTCTAAATATTCGAATAAAGCGGAAACCTTTCGCAAAGGCTTTTTACAGCCTTCATCACTTTTGCCTTTCTTATCTCATCATCCCGGTAAGTGAGGGTAATGTCTATGAGTTCGGCTATTTGCTCCATTTCGCTCTCCTTCATGCCCCTCGAAGTTAAAGCAGGAGTGCCTATCCTTATCCCACTTGTGACATTGGGCTTTTCTGGGTCGTAAGGTATAGCGTTTTTGTTCACCGTTATGCCTACATCATCGAGCAGTTTTTCTGCTTCAGCCCCTGTCAAGCCTTTATTTCTCAAGTCTACCAGTATCAGGTGGTTGTCCGTCCCGCCAGATACCAGGTTGTATCCCCTTTCCATCAATGTCTTAGCCAAGGCTTTTGCATTTTTTACAACCTGCTCCTGGTATTTTTTGAACTCCTCCGTGTCAGCCTCTTTTAAAGCACACCGCCTTGGCTGCTATGACGTGCATCAAAGGCCCTCCTTGAATTCCTGGAAACACTGCCTTATCTATAGCCTGGGCATATTCCTTTTTGCACAGTATCATTCCGCCCCTGGGGCCCCGCAGGGTCTTGTGGGTGGTGGTGGTCACGAAATCGGATACCGGCACCGGATTTGGGTGCAATCCTGCAGCCACAAGACCTGCAATGTGGGCCATATCTACCATCAGGTACGCCCCGACTTTCTTTGCAATTTCGGCTATCCTTTCAAAATCAATAATCCGCGGGTAGGCGCTTGCTCCTGCCACTATCATTTTCGGCCTGTGCTTTTCTGCCAGAGCTTCCAGTTCTTCGTAATCCAGAAATCCGGTTTCTTTAGAAACACCGTAGGGAATAAAATTGAAATACTTCCCCGAAATGTTCACAGGGCTTCCGTGGGTTAAGTGACCCCCATGTGCAAGGTTCATCCCCATGACCTTATCTCCGACATTCAGCACTGAAAAGTATACAGCGGTATTGGCCTGGGCACCTGAGTGGGGCTGGACGTTTGCATGTTCAGCGCTAAATAGCTTCTTAGCCCTTTCTCTAGCCAAATTTTCCACTACATCCACGAATTCGCAACCCCCGTAATACCTTCTGCCGGGATACCCTTCCGCATACTTGTTAGTCAGCACCGATCCCTGCGCTTCCATTACCGCTTTACTTGCGAAATTTTCTGAGGCTATCATCTCCAGGTGATTTTGCTGTCGTCTCAATTCGTTTTCTATTGCCTCCGCAACCTCGGGATCTACCACCTTCAAAACTCCCATAAAAACCCTCCTCTTTTATCGATTTTCGTAAGAGCTTATCTTGTCGATCCGCCGCTTATGACGTCCTCCTTCAAATTCCGCCTTGAGCCATTCTTCCACTATAGCTTTGGCAAGGCCGGGGCCTATTACCCTTCCTCCCATGGTCAGGACGTTGGCATTGTTGTGAAGCCTGGACATCTTTGCCGAATACACGTCGTGGCATAAAGCAGCGCGGATTCCCTTTACTTTGTTGGCGGCTATGGTAACTCCTATACCTGTCCCGCAAATCAAAATACCCCTGTCGTATTCACCGCGGGCAACCGCTTCGGCGAGTTTAAATGCGATATCGGGATAATCCACCGGCTCTTCGGAAAAGGTACCCATATCCTCGTACTCTATGCCTTTCTCTTCCAAAAATTTGATAATCTCCTCTTTCAAACCAAATCCGCCATGGTCGCTGGCTACGGCTATTTTCATTGCACTTTCCCCCTTTGCGCTCACTACATTATTATATTTAAAACCATCAACCCCTGTCCAGCTTTTCCAGAACCTTTTCGAGCTGCTCCTTCAGCGCTTGTGCCACTCGGCGGTAAGTATCCTCATCACCGCCGTAAGGATCTGCAATATCCACCCCTTCGTCGCCTTCGTCTTCGGCAAACTCGGCAAGGACAAAGACCCTGCCCTTCGTATGGGGAAACTTATTCACAATGTAATCTTTGTGGCTTTTCGTCATGGTGAGTATAAGGTCGGCCTTTAGAAGCTCTTCGGAAAGGGTCTTTGTTCTATGCGAGGAAATGTCTACACCGATATCCTTCATAACCTTTACGGCTTGAGGAGACGCGGGCATTCCCACGACGGCGGCTATCCCGCATGAATCCACATCTATTTCCCCTTCCTTGCCGCGCTCCTTTATCATTTTTCTAAAAAGGCCCTCCGCCATGCTGCTGCGGCAGGTATTGCCAGTGCACACAAAAAGCACTTTCTTCATAACCTGACGCCTCCCAATATATCATTCGAGCTTAATTATATTATACCCTGCGGCTTTTCGAAGCCTATTCATGACCGCAAGGCCAAGGCCACTTTCCGGAATACTTTCTGCCAGTATTTGGTCTACCCCCATCCTGTCGAATTTTCTAAGCACGGAAAAAAGGTTTGCCGAAATGGTCAAAGGTGCATTTCTATCCCCAACGGAAATCACATATCCTATTTTATAATACATGCGCGTCTGAGCGGTGGCCATTATGCCCACTTTCTTGCCCTCGACGGAAAGCTTTTTTGCCATCTCAGAAATTTTTTTAATCTGGGCCTTAATCGGGCCCTCTACCACAATCATAGGGGCTTTCGGCGAATAATGCCTGTACTTCTGGCCGGGCGATTTGGGCTTCTGCCCGGGCAAAAGACCTGCGTCCAGTTCCACCCTGCCTATCACTTCTTCCAATTCCTCTCGGGTAATTCCGCCTGGCCTCAAAATCACTGGGACATCACCTGTCAAATCAAGGACCGTAGATTCCACGCCGACCTCGCACGGGCCCCCATCCAGTATTACGTCCACCCTCCCAGCCATGTCTTCGTAAACGTCTTCGGCAGTGGTGGGACTCGGCTTTCCCGATATGTTGGCGCTCGGAGCGGCTATGGGCACTCCCGACTCCTTTATGAGCGCTAAGGCCACAGGATGTCTCGGCATTCTCACCGCAACCGTATCGAGTCCCCCTGTAGTACTGTACGGAACTTTATTCGACTTTTCGAGGACCAGTGTGAGGGGGCCGGGCCAGAACCTCTCCATCAATATTCGAGCTTCAGGCGGCATATTGCGAACAAGCCCTTCCACTTCTTTATGAGATGATATATGGACGATTAACGGATTGTCCTGAGGCCTGTTTTTGGCACTATATATTTTGCGGGCAGCATCCTCATCAAGGGCATTTGCCCCAAGGCCGTATACCGTTTCTGTCGGAAAGGCTACAAGTCCCCCGGCTCTTATGACGCCTGCGGCAATTTTTATGCATTCTAAATCCGGCTCTTTAGGATTTACTTTAATCAGTTTCGTTTCCATAGCATCACTTTCCCCGCTCAGCCTAGCAAAATTCCTAAAAAGGAAGCAAGAACTATCAACAAAATGGGATTTATCTTAAACATGTAAAGTCCCAGCAAAGCCAGAACGGCTATAAATACATCCTTTATGCCCGTTATGGAATTTTTGCCCAGCGAGTAGGCGGCATTTACAATCAGAGCAATAACCGCTGGTCTCACCCCTAAAAAAAAGCGGTCCACCCATTTTAGGCTCCTGTATTTTTTTATCAGGAAAGCCAATGTAATAATGATTACTGCCGAAGGAGCGGCCACACCACAAGTAGCAGACACCGAACCTAATAAGCCTGCAATCTTATATCCAACAAAAGTTGCCGCATTGACCGCAATAGGTCCTGGGGTCATCTGGGATATGGCGATTATGTCCATGAATTGCTCGAGGGTAAGCCAGCCGTTTATATCTATTATCTCCCTCTGGATGAAAGGTATCATAGCGTAGCCGCCGCCGAAGCTAAAAAGGCCTATTTTAAAAAAAGCCCAAAAAAGCTTTATTAATATCACCCGATATCGCCCTCTTCTCCGTGTTCCTTCCTCAAATCAAAAAGGACTCCGCTAATTCCCGCGGCAAGAACGGTAAAAACGGGATGCACATCGAATATAAATAAGGCTGCCAGGCAGATTGCGGCTATACCCATATCGACATAGTTTTTAAAGGCCGCTTTCCAGAGATTAATGGCGGCGCTCATAACCAGCACCACCAGGGCGGGATATACTCCCCTGAAAGCCCTTTGAACTGCCGGCATTGACCTAATTTTTGCATAAAGCAAAGCAACTGCCAAAATTATGAGGAAGGACGGAAGAACCGTTCCCAAAACGGCAATAGCCGCACCCAAAAGCCCGTAAAGTCTGTACCCAATGTAAATCGAAGAATTTATGGCGACAGCTCCCGGAGCACACTGGGATACCGCGATTATGTCGAGAAATTCATCTTCCTTGAGCCACTTCAATTTATCCACAAATTCCTCTTTCATGAGAGGAATCATGGCAAACCCGCCCCCGAGGGTGAAAGCCCCTATCTTAAAGAAAGCCCAAAACATAAAAAAGAGCTTGCGAAAGGGTATTTTTTCATTCACTTTTCCCATCTCCAGCATGTAGTGATGCGGCTATCACCCGTTCAAAGCCGCTGTAATCCTTTATAATCCTGATATCCTCAAAGCATTCCTTTTTGAGGAAACTACAGACCCTCTCCCGCTGGTTATTGCCGATTTCCAGGACGATACTTCCCCTGGATTTTAAAAATTTGGGAACCCTTGTAATTATGCGCCTGTAAAAATCCAGCCCGTCGGGACCTCCGTCCAGAGCCACTTTCGGCTCTTTTTTTACCTCTGGGGACAGGTTTTCCAGTTCATTGGACGGGATATAAGGGGGATTCGCCACCACCACGTCAAATCCTTTTAGCCCCTCTTTTTCGAAAGGTTGCCAGAGATCCCCAATTAAAAAGCGAACCCGGTCCTCCACACCGTGCTTGGCAGCATTCAACATGGTCACTTCCCCGGCTATTTCCGATATGTCTGAAGCGTACACCATAGCGTCCTTTTTAAAAAAAGCTATAGATATTGCTACAGCTCCGCTTCCGCAGCATAGTTCTGCCACTTTGGGCGTTTTTATGTTTGAAATACGGCTTAGAACTTCTTCCACTAAAAATTCGGTTTCCGGTCGGGGAATCAATACCCCTTCTTTCACGAAAAATTCCAGGGTAAAAAACTCCTTTTTCCCGGTAATGTACGCCACTGGAATCCGCGAACTCCGCTTTTCTATCAAGGCCTTGTAGGTTTTGATTTCCTCTTCTTTCAGCTCTCTTTGAGGTTCAAGGTACAGGTCCATCCGCCTTGCCCCGAGCACGTGAGAAAGTATTACCTCTGCATCAAGCAAAGGATTTTCGACCCCCGCCTCGAGGAGTACTTTTCGGCCGTACCTTAAACCTTCAACGACGTTCATTGAACCGCCCTCATCTCATCGCCGTCGGCCTCGGCAAGCTTCTTTGCCTGATCTTCCGCGATCAGCCTTTCTATCAGTTCGTCCAGTTCCCCGTCCAATATGTTCTCCAGCTGGTGCGTCGTAAAGCCTATGCGGTGGTCGGTAACCCTCCCCTGCGGAAAGTTGTAAGTCCTTATCCTCTCGCTCCTGTCTCCCGTACCTACCTGGCTCCTCCTGCTCTGGGCTATCTTTTCTTCTTGTTCTTTCCTTTTTATCTCCAGGAGCTTTGCCCTCAATATCTTAAGGGCCCTTTCCCTATTTTTAAGCTGTGACCGCTCGTCCTGGCAGGTAACTATAATCCCCGTGGGAAGGTGGGTTATCCTTACCGCCGAATCGGTGGTGTTCACTGACTGACCGCCGTGACCCGAAGACCTGAATACATCTATTCTTATCTCATTAGGATTTATTTCCACATCCACCTCTTCGGCTTCCGGCAACACCGCCACCGTGGCCGTGGAAGTGTGGATTCTCCCTCCGGCCTCGGTCACCGGTATCCTCTGCACCCGGTGGACGCCGGATTCGTACTTCAGGCGGCTGTATGCTCCTTTCCCCATCACCTCAAAGATAACTTCTTTAAATCCGCCCAGCTCCGTAGGGTTGGAGCTCATCACCTCAACCTTCCAACCTTTCCGCTCGGCATAGCGGGTATACATCCTAAAAAGGTCTCCGGCAAACAGCGCCGCCTCTTCTCCCCCTGCCCCGGCCCTGATTTCCATTATAACATCCTTTTCATCATTCGGGTCCTTGGGCAAGAGCAGGATCTTTAATTTTTCCTGGAGTTCCTTTTCCCTTTCTTTCAACCGCTCTATCTCCTCTTTAATGAATTCTTCCATCTCCCGGTCGTTGGAAATTTCTTTAAGAAGCTCCCTGCTTTCTTTTATTTCTTCCACGACCTTCTTATACTCGCGATAGCAGGAAACTATCTCTTCCAAAGAGGCGTGCTCTTTTGCCAAATTCCTCCACTCTTCCTGCCTTGCAATAACTTCCGGGTTGCTTATCTGCCTTGTGAGCTCCTCATACCTTCTCTCTATAGACTCCAGCTTATCTAGCAATTCCCATCACCTCCAGACAGTACACACTTCAAAGCCTCTAGAGCCACTTCCAGTTGGGAATCGTCGGGTTCACGGGTGGTTAGTCTTTGAAGCCACAAACCAGGGGCACTTAGTAACCGGACAAAGACTGTGTTACTTTTCCCGGTAAACCTTATGAATTCGTAAGATATCCCCGCCACCGCAGGAAAAAGCAAAATCCTGAAAGCAATGCGAGCCGCTATTCCCGGCCATCCCAGTGTTGAAAAAAGCAAAATGCTTACAACCATGACCACCAGTAAGAAGCTGGTACCGCAGCGCGGATGAAGGGTTGTGTATTTTCTTGCGTTTTCTACCGTCAATTCCTCTCCGCTTTCATAGCAGTGAACGGCCTTGTGCTCTGCTCCGTGATATTCGAAAAATCTTTTTATATCTTTCATCGAAGAAATGGATATCAAATACAATAAAAAAACCAGAATGCGGACAAGCCCTTCTATGAGGTTGAGCAAAAAGGGATTCTTTATGCTTCCAGCTATGAATTTTGTTAAAACGGTCGGAAAAACGATAAAAACGAGCAGCGCAAATGCCAGGGCCATCACAACGGCTAAAAAAATATCCCTGCTGCTTAGCTCTTCTTCATCATCGGAGACTACCCCCGCCGAATAGGAAAGCGCCCTTACTCCTATTACCAGCATCTCTATTAATGCCACGGCTCCCCTTAATATCGGAGCTTTCAAGAAAGGATACCGGTCGGAAATTGAAAAGTTTTCCTCCCTTTTAATTACGATTTCGCCGTCTTTCCTCACAGCTATGGCGGTGTACTTAGGGCTCCTCATCATGACTCCTTCTAAAACGGCCTGACCGCCTATCGCCGGTCTTTCACTCTTCATCTTTTCTCCCTTTCTATAATACGAATAAAGGCTAGAGTTGAAACTCTAACCTTTTAATCATTCTTCATCCTTTATGCCGTACTTCTTCTTGAAACGTTCCACGCGCCCGCCAGTGTCAACCAGCTTCTGCTTGCCGGTAAAGAATGGATGGCACTTGGAGCAAATCTCGACGTGGATTTCGGGCTTGGTAGAACCGGTCTCGAAGGTCTCCCCGCATGCACACCTCACGATCGCTTTACCATAATTGGGGTGTATGCCCTTTTTCATTTATATCACCTCACAGAAAATTGTTTTCACATTCAAACCTAAACCTAACCTTTGTTATTATAGCATACGCGGCTTATTAACACAAGGTCCTGTAGAAAATATTTGAAACACGCTCATGCGTACTCCCTGTCCACTGTTATCACAGGATTGTAACCCGGATACACCTTTTTTATCTCCGATATTATTTTATGTTTTACCCTGTTCTTCGTGCTCCTTTACATCGCTCGATACAACCACGTCGAAATAGACAAATGCTGTCGCATTTTTTCCTTTAACTTACCACAGAAATTTCATAACCGCACTTTGGGCATTTGGCATCGCGAATCTTCACCTGTACCATGTAGCCATACCGCCTTATTACGGCCTCCCCGCACCGGGGGCAGTAAGTGTTGCTGCCTACCTCATCGGCGATGTTACCGGTGTAAACGTAGTCCAGGTACTTCGAGGCTTTCTCCCTGGCCCTCTTCAGGGTGATGACGGGAGTGGGAGGCAGGTTCATCTTGTAATTGGGAAAATACCGCGTGAGGTGAAGCGGAATATCCCGGCGGATTGAAGAAAGCCAGCAAGCCAGGGCTTCTATTTCTTCATCTCGATCGTTGAGCCCGGGGATCAGCAGGGTGGTTATCTCTACGTGACAGGTCTCCTGAGCCCGCTCTACGGTCCGCTTGACCGCAGAAAGGCTCCCCGACGTCAGGTCCCTGTAGAAATCTTCGGTGTAAGCCTTGACGTCTATGTTCATGGCATCTACATAGGGAAGCAGTTGCTCCAACGGCTCCATCTCTATGAACCCGTTGGTGACGAGAACGTTTTTAAGCCCCTCCTTTTTTGCTAGCCGGACACACTCTAATACGTACTCGTACCATATCGACGGTTCGTTGTACGTGTAGGCTATTCCGATGTTTCCTGGCTGGCTTTTTGCTATTTTTATAAGCCGTTCGGCCGGGACGTACTCGGTAGGAACTTCGGTCACTTGCGCTATCTGCCAGTTTTGGCAGAATTTGCAGCGGAAGTTGCATCCGAAGCTGCCCACCGAAAAGATTAAGCTGCCGGGGTAAAAGTGATAGAGGGGCTTTTTTTCTATCGGGTCCATGCCCAAAGAAGATATCCTGCCGTAATTTGTGGAGTAAAGCACGCCCTTTATATTTTTTCGAACCCTACATGCGCCAGACCTTCCGGGCGAGATTACGCAATGGTGGGGGCAAAGAAGACATCGGGTGAGTTCGCCTTCCTCTTTCTCGTAAAACATTGCTTCTTTAATCGGCATTTTGCCCTCATCTTGCAAGGATCGACACCTCTTTTCGCCTCAATGGTGCCTCTTTACTTCAAACCTGAAAATTTCATAATCCTCGTCGGGCCTTATCCCTGCTTTTCTCAAGGCGATTTCCAGCTGCTTTTCCACGGTATCCACTCCTTCTAGATCCGGCAGCAAGAGCCCAGTCCTCGCTCCTTTCTTTACTATAACGCCGTACTTTTTTGGGTCCAGCTTATCCGGCGAATCCACGGGTTCCGGCGTCGTGAGGACGTCTACCGAATAGACGAGTTCGGGAAGTTCTTCGGGTTCAACCGGTGAAAATCTCGGGTCTTCGCATCCAGCGCTTATAGCGTTTCTTATTATTTCTTCTGCAATGTTTTTCCTAGTCGGCAAAAAAGTTCCTATGCACCCGCGAAGCTGGCCGCGCTTTTTTATCGAGACGAAAACTCCCGCCCTTTGCTTCAGCATTTCTTCCGAAAGGTCATCGGGCACTTTTATTACCTTTCCCGTCCTGACGTAAGTCTCCAGGCTTTGGCGCGCCAGTTTCACGTAAGGGTCTTCGTTTTCCCTCCTTTTCTTAATATCTTCGGCCCTCCTTTTTAACAGCCTTTCCAGCCAGCTTTCGGTTTTCCCTTCCGGATAGAACGCGGCCACGCAGTACCCCACTCCGAAAGGCCCTTCGTAAGAAAGGACTTCGGCTTTTACCTCACGGCCGTCCAGTGTCCCGAGCATTATCCAGATAGACCGGAGGCCGCATTCGCCCGCCCTTTCTATGAGGTCCTGGTCCATGTCATATAAGGCATCCAGGTCGAAGCGCTCCAGAATAGAAATCAGTTTCTCGTCAAAAACCTTGCCCTCGGGATCAAACCCCGCCGGTGCTCCGGGAAGGAGCCGGTGGGATAAATCGCCGCTCGCTACCACCACCACTTTTTTATCCAGAGATTCAGCCGCTTCCCCGATGGCCTTCCCGAAAGTATAAAGGTCCTCGTAGGGAAGCATCCCGAAGGACATGGGCACCAGCTTGATGTCCGCAGTGTGGCGGGTTATGAAATAAAGGGGCACCATTACTCCGTGGTCCAGCTTCTTTTTTAAACCATATCTGGAATAATTTATTATACTCGATTTTACTGTGGGAATTTTCTTCTCATTTGCCTTTTTTAACACCTCGGCCTTTAATTGCTCATCCGGCACAAATTCAAGAGTCAATTCAGGCACTCCAAATTCTGCAAAATCTCCTTTCAAAGGAAAATCATATACGCAGATTGCATCTTGAAAGACCGGACCGTGAGGTGAGATTATCACTATAGTCTCTGGCTTCAGCCTTACTATTTCTTCTCCTACTCGGTGGGCAGCTTCTATAGAGTTTTTAACTTTTAACGTCTCCTTTTTGCCCACTTCCTCAATCATTATTGCAGGATGAGGCATCAGGAAACATCCAACTATTCCCATAAAGGCCTCTTTGCCCGGCGTTCAAACCGGGGCTGGGTTATTTTTATACCGCCTTTTCCTGCGGGGACCCCAGCAGGCGGATTTTCCCCCGATTTTAATAAATATTTTCATACTTTATTATACCACTTCCCGCAGATGGTATTTAGTCTCATTTTCGCTTAAAATTAAGATTTATAAATGTATGTATAAAGAAGGATAAACTAAAAACATGAAGAATATTATAGCAAATTACAGTTTTTGAAAGGGGGATAATTTATGGATTGCAAGACGATAATGGCAATCCTAGTCGACAATCGGACCCACTCGGCTCCAAAAGTACAGGAAATTCTTACAAAGTACGGGTGCAACATCAAAGTTCGCCTAGGCTTGCACGAAGTCGATGAAAGGCACTGCTCCGACGAGGGGCTCATAATCCTTCAGCTTTGCGGTTCGGAAGAGGATATACAAAATCTAGAAAAGGAACTCAACTCGCTTGAAAGGGTAAAGGCCAAGAAGATAACGTTATCTTTGTGAGGCAATTTTTAAGGGCGCCGTCTTCCGGCGCCTTTCTACACAGCGCTACCTTTCCACCTTGCAAGATTCCTCTTTGCGTTTTCCTTTACTCTTTCTATGTGTTCTTTCGTCACCGGCCGCTCGAAGCTCCTGAATCCCGCCAGTTTAAAGCCGTGCTTTTTGGCAAGCCGCGATATTTCTTCCACCTGCTCTACTGTCAAATCTCTGCCGAGAGTAAAGCACTCGTACCGCCGCTCCAGCGCGAGTATCATGGTTTCGGCCATGCAGGCATAGCACGTCTTCGGCTCGAATCCGAAATTGAAATTGAAGTTCACATCTCCGGGCACTTCCACCACGCCGCCCTCGATGATCAGAACGTCGTCGCGCTTTTCGGCCACTTCTTTGGAAACATCTCTCGGCCTTGCCACATCGCACACCACCGCGCCGGGCTTTAAGTCTTCAGCTTCGATTACGGTATCCACGCTGCTTGTTACAGTAATCACAACATCCGCCTTCTTCAAGGCATTTTTTGCGTTAGAGGTAATTCGCACCGAAAGCCCCGTTTCACGCAGGATTTTCTCGGCAATAGCTTCGAGCCTCTGCGTATTCCTCCCAACCAATGTCAAAAAACGGGCATCCTTCGCCAGAATTTCCGCGCATACTTTCCCGATGGAGCCAGTCGCACCTATTATCACTACCTCGGCATCCCTTATGTCCTTCCCCATCAGCTCCGCTGCCTTCACAGCCCCCTCAACTGCAGTCGCTACGGTATAGCTGTTTCCCGTCGTAACGGGTATGTTCAAGTTCTTCGATATGGTAATTCCCGCATCCCCCACTACCGAAGTAAAGGCCCCCAAGCCCACTATCTTAGCACCTAGCTTTTCGGCAAGCTTTCCCGCTCTTATTATCTTTTTTATCACGAAATCTTCGGGAATAGTCATCATCTGCCGGGTAGTAAGGGGACAGCCTACGAACCAACCTTCCACCTCGTTGTACGGTGATTTTACTCCTGTTATGTGAGAAACCTTCACCGGCGGAAGGTGCTTTATAATTCCTTCTATGACCTTTTCCGGCCACGACCTCATGAATTTGAATTTTCTCGTCGCATCGTAAGTATCGATGGGATGAATTATAAATGCGAAACTATCCATTTCAACCACCTCTTTTTTTAATTTAATTTCTCTATGCGCGGCAAAAAGCCTATTTTTTCTAAAAGCTCCTCGTAATCATTAGGAGTAAGCTCATTATACGGTTTTCCCGCAAGGGAAACAAGGACCGCCTCCATTACGTTGGTGCCGAAAGACCTGCCTTCTAGCTCAGGAGTCGTCGTAACGAGCATCTTAACGCCTTTTTCTTTTAACATCCCAACGTCTTCGGAGGTCACCGTATTTGTTATTATTACCTTCCCTTGAAGCTTCTCGGGCATATACCTCTTTATGTAATGAAAGTCCCCCGCGATGATATCCGCTTCTTCGAAAAATTTGCTGAACCTGGATTTGTTTACTTCCTGTTTTTCCCCTGTAGGATAAAGCATCTCGAAGGGCAATCTTGACAGTACCGGCACCAGTATCCTCGCCAAAAAATCTATGACCTTTAGCGAATGGAGGGGAATGGGTATGCCCAGTGCAAATATTAAATCGCCGTAGGTCATCAATGCACCCGTCTTTTCCAGGGCTTGTGCCATGCCGAACCGATCGGTGGCCGCGACTAAAAGCACCTTTTTCCCTTTAAAATCAAGAATTTTTTCTTTATCCAAGTATTCAATGACCTTTCTTTCCAGGGTATTTTTAAGCCCCGAGCCGTCCACCACGGGCGATATTCTGGCACAAGCAGCCAGCTTTGCGGCATCTTTTATAATGTAGCGTTTTTTCCCAGCATAAAGGTAAAGATCGATGCCCCCGAGGCCAAATGCGCTAACCTTGCCATCGTACTGCCTTATGAGTTCGGCCGCCTTTTGCTTGTCCCCATCGGTACCCACACGCTCTATAAGAAATTCCTCTCCCAATATATTCACCTTTACCTTATGGTTTCTCTTCGACGAACCTAAGCTCACACTCATCACATGCTTCACAGTTCATCACTCCCTTATCTTTCTTATAATCTCCCTCAGGTAATCGGGCTCCACGTAAACATCTTCTTTCATTGGAGACCGCCCTATCTCTATTGCAACCACCTCGTTATCGAGAAGCGCCCTGAAAAGTTTTATCCGCTGGTCGGAGCCCAAAATAATCACCACGTCGTGCTGCCTCACCTTGTAAATCAGACCCATAATTTCGTTTACCAACTCTATCCCGGATTTTTTATAAACGAAATCCCACCGCTCTCTGTCGGTCATGAGGAGGAGGAAATCCACCCCTTCTTCCCGGGCAACCTTTTCTATTTCAGCGGTATTTTTAAGCGGAAAGCCAATCAGAGCTATGGTTTTTCCCTTTCTTACTTCGCCCAAATTTTCTATTCTCGAAATGAAGGACCTGTCAATGCCGAATCTTTTCGCCACCTCAGCCTGAGACAATCCCTTTTGCCTTAAGGACAACATCTCCTCCAGCACAGCAATTATTTTCGTCATGCTTATCAGTTTGTCTCCTATGCGTATGAGGTCCATGCTCTCACCTGCCGTGCACAATTTTGTGCTCATTTTTTATTCTACATCATAATAAGATAGAAAATCAACAAAAATAAAAAAACCCATGTCAGTGCCATGGGTCTTGCGGAAATCTCATAAGAATTTTTTTTAGATTTCTCATCTCAACCGGAGAGTCGTCGTGAAGCATGCCCTTTTTAAGCCCCTGAAGCGCCCTTACTCCTCTTTCCGTGGAAATCTCAAGGTCCTGCGTAATCCTGGATAATGTCTTTTTTCTTGCTTCGCTCAAGGATTCAAAGATATCAAGCCCTTCTTTCAATTGTTTCTTTAATTCCTCCCCAAGGTAAATCGAGGTCATACGGGTCATGGGATTACCGCAAACGCCGCTTCCCGTTACCCCAAATACTTCGGGAAGTTTGTGCGCGATTCCTACTTCCACCGACCACTTCAGCTCTTCGGCTTCCCTCTGCATGCAGACCCTCAAGGTTTTAGGAGTGCAGAGAGCGTAATTTTTCAAAGACCTGATAATGGCATGCTCAACTGTGTGCGCCTGCTGGGGCTCTATTTCTTCCCGGCTAAGGCGGGCCACTATGGCCACCTTTTTGCCCGTCTCGTATTCCCACCCGTAAATTGTTATCTCCATGCTCTTTCTGTCGGAACCGAAAGTGGTATAGCCACCCGCAGGTCGCCACCCCGCACCGCAAATCACGGGATATCCGCTTTCTCTCAGTTCAGTAAGATCTATACTTTCCAAGTTGTAAGCTACGAGCCCTTCGTCGTGAAATTCAAATCCTCCCGCTTTATACCTTTCCATCCCCGATACCCTAGCAAAAAGCCCTACGATGTTTTTGTTAGGCATAACCCGCTCTATCCACAGTTCTTCTATTCTGGCCATCACTCCAACCGGATAAAATTCCCGATCTTCCAATGACATCGGAAACAAAAATATTTCCTTCCCCTTTCCCGCCTTAAGAAGCATTTTTGAAAAATACGGTTCTAAAAAAAGGCCGGTCATATTTCCGCCGTTGATCCGGGGTAAAACGCCATTGGTAATCGGAAGAGCAAAGGTCTCCAATCAAACCACCTCCTGCCCTGAGGCATTTCTCAAAATTACGAAGTATTCATCCAGCATCGATTTAATTTCACTCACACTATTGCTTCTTTGAATTTTTTGCTTTACAACAGAAGAATGAGGCAACCCCTTCAAGTACCATGCTATGTGCTTTCTCATCTCCAGCAGACCGATTTTTTCACCGTGAAAATTAAAGGCCAGATCAAGGTGCCTGTATATTACAAGCCTTTTCTCGTCCAAGGTGGGTTTCGGAAGTTTTTCGCCCGTCCTTAGATAGTGTTTTATTTCCCTAAAAATAAAGGGGTTTCCCAGTGCACCGCGTCCCACCATGACGCCGTCGCAACCCGTCTGCTCCAGCATCGATAGAGCGTCTTCAGCCGAAAAAATATCGCCGTTTCCAATGACGGGGACATTGACAGCTTTTTTTACTTCCCTTATTATATTCCAATCGGCTCTCCCGCTGTAAAACTGTTCCCTGGTCCTTCCGTGGATTATGACCATCGTCGCTCCACTCTCTTCGGCCATTTTCGAAAACTCGACGGCGTTTACGTGCTCGTCATCCCAGCCCTTTCGGATTTTTACTGTGACCGGCACCCTTGATGTTCTCACCGATTCCCTGATTATCTCCTGGGCCAGGGCCGGTTCCCTCATCAAGGCGCATCCATCGCCGTTTTTCACAATCTTCGGAGTCGGGCATCCCATGTTTATGTTTATAAAGTCAAAAGGGTAATCCTTTATCTTTTCAATGGCTTTACAGAAAAATTCAGGGTCATTGCCAAACAGTTGTACCCCTACCGGATGTTCCATTGGGTCTACCAAGAGTAAAGATTCAGTCTTCTTATCGCCGTAACATAAGCCCCTGGTGCTTACCATCTCGGTTATCACCACATCGGCTCCTAACTCCTTGCAAATCAGCCTGAACGGAAGGTCGGTTATTCCCGCCATCGGCGCAAGGAATATCGGCGGAAAGTCAAGATTGGGGAAACCTTCCCGGTTTCCCCAATCAAATTGCATTTTTTTCATATATTATCCTCAACCCCTCGAGGGTCAACATGCTGTCAACCTTATCTATCGTTCTGGTCCCGGGCGCAATAAGATGCGCAACTCCGCCCGTTGCTACCACAAATATATCTTCCTCACCCAGTTCTTCCTCCATTTCCTTTTTCATCAACTCCACTATGTTGTCTACCAATCCCGCATATCCGTAAAAGAGACCCGATTGAATGTTGGTCGTGGTGTTTTTTCCTATAACCCTTTCGGGCTTTACTATCTCTACCCGGAAAAGCTTCGATGCGCTTTTGAAAAGGGCCTCGGCTGAAATCAAAAGTCCGGGGGCTATAGCGCCCCCGAGGAATTCCATATTAGAGCTTACCGCGTCGAAAGTAGTGGCGGTCCCGAAATCTACAACGATTAGGGGAACTTTATATTTGTAGGTTGCGCCCACCATGTTAACTATCCTGTCTGCTCCCACTTCGCGGGGATTTTCCACCCTTATGTTAATTCCCGTTTTAATGCCCGGCCCGACCAGTAATGGCTTAACTCTGAGATATTTCCCACACATTTTTTCCAAATAGGGAGTAACGGTGGGAACCACGGACGATATTACGACCCCTTTTATTTGCCCGCAGTCGATGCCTGCATCTTCCATCAGGTTCTTTAAAAGGATACCGTATTCATCTTCCGTCTGTTCCTTGTGGGTCGAAAATCTCCAGTGGGCTGCGAGTTCTTTCCCTCTGAAAACTCCGAAAACTATGTTGGTGTTGCCCACGTCTATGGTGAGAAGCAAAATATCACCTTCTTGCCCTTTTAAGACTCCTATAAACCAGGGCAGTTATCAAAACAGCCACCACTATCTCGGGGATACCGTGGGTAACAGCAACTGTCCATGCTGCAGGAGCTGGCAGGTATCCTCTCATGACCGCAATTCCCAACACTCCCGCTGTATTGGTGATGGTACCGAAAGCCGCTGCCAGGGCCACACTGCCGGTTAACCTGTAGGCATAGTAGGCTACCACACCAATAAACACCCTAGGCAAAATTGCTACCACCGGGTCAGCAAAAATCGGAGAACCTGCCCTCATAAAGCTGTGAAGGCCGAATATGAGACCAGTCAAAGCCCCTGCTACCGGTCCTTCCAGCACTCCTCCCAATACGGCCGGGATGTGCATTGTCGTTGCATGTCCCGCCGCAGTGGGAACCGGAATGAACCCTAGGGGAGTCATACCTAGGACTATGGAGATAGCCCCCAGAACCCCTGCTACCGCTAGAGTTCTTACCCCGAGTGCCGCTCCCTTCGCCCTGCCGCTGTTCATTTTTTCACCTCCCGTTCCGGCTCCTTCAGGATGCCGGACGAATTACAATCTTATTTTATCACAACTACCGGAAAAATCAACGCAAAAAAGGGAAGCCCTCTTATGCACTTTCAAGGGCTTCCCTTTTCATTGCAATAAGCAGGTCTTCCAGCTTCGTGAGAAATTCTGCGATAACGCTGCTGCTCAAGCTGTAGTAGACGTATTTCCCTTCCTGTCGGCTTTTTATGATTCCGCTTATCTTAAGAAGTCTCAGGTGTCCCGAAATATTCGACTGGCTCGCACCCAGCTCCTGAACAAGCTGGCTTACTGTTTTTTCCCTTTCCCTTAAAGCTTCCACTATCCTGAGCCTGGTTTTATCCGCCAAGCTTTCCAAAAATCTTACTTTGGATTCAACTGCATTCAACGTCAATCGGTTCCCCCCTTGCAGCATTCTCCTTCTTTCACTTTTTTATCATACCAGATTTTGTCCGCTATTTCACCCCATTTTTCGGCATATTGCTTCAATTTTTCTGCAAATTCTGCTGCTGTCTCGTTGGCAGTAAGCTGCGTGCTGTAAGCCCCGCTTTCTTCCACAATTTCCTTGAGCATTTCCGGATTGTCTATGAGGGGACACGGTCTTCTCATGTTCATGTTGAAAGGCTGCCTTTTTTGATACGCCAGCATCAGCGGCGAACGAAGCGCATCTTTGAGGCTTATATTTTTAATATTGCACGTGGAGTAGTGAACAAAAGCACATGGTTCAACTTCTCCCTGAGCATTTATATGAAGGTATCTCCTGCCTCCGGCTATGCACCCGTTGGAAGCCTCGCCGTCGTTCCAGAAATCAATAATCAATATGGGCTTGGTTTTCCTGTACTCCAAAATTCTGTCGTATATATATGCCCTTTGCTCAGGCGTCGCCATCATCTCAAGGTCCACATCTTTGCCTATAGGTATATATGTAAAATACCAGGCAAAGGCCGCTCCTTTATCAACCAGCATATCCACGAATTCCTCGCTGGCAAGCTCCTCTGTATTGTGTCTCGTGTAAGTAACTGATACCCCATATATGAGCCCCGCTTCTCTCATTTTATCCATGGCGTTCATTACCTTCTTGAAAACCCCTTTGCCTCTTCGCCTGTCTGTCGTTTCTTCAAACCCCTCGATGCTGAAAGCTAAGGTCACGTTGCCAAGCTTCTGCATGTTTTTAACAAGTTCGTCGTCCACTAAAGTCCCGTTTGTGAAAAGGTGAAACACCATGGAGCCGTGCTTTTCCGCGAGTTTGAGAATGTCGTCCTTTCTAAGAAGCGGTTCGCCGCCGGACATGACCATGAAGTATATTCCCAGCTCCTGGGCTTCAGTGCAGATCCTGTCCATAAGTTCAAAGCTCAGCTCTTCCCTTTTCTGGTAATCGCCTGCCCAGCAGCCGATGCAGTTGAGGTTGCACCTTTCAGTGGGGTCTACCAGCAGCGCCCACGGCACCGAGCATCCCAGTTTTTTCGCATTTTCCATCTGCCTCGGCACTCCGAGGAAGCTGGCGTTCACGAAAAAGTTCACCGCCATCTTCTGTTTAACGTTGGGATGGGTATTGGTAAGCAGCCGCTCGGCAAACTTGTACCAGTTGGAATCCTTATTTTGGAGGAATTTTTTGACCGAACTCACATTTCTCCTGTGGTGCTCCGGCATTGGAATTTTTTCTACCCATTCCAGCATCCTTTCCATGTTGTTTATCGGTTCGTTCACCAAAAACCGCACGCCCTGTTCTATTACCTTTTCTCCCAAGAGAGTTCTGGCTAGGTCCATCTCGATCCCCCCAATTAAATTACGTATCTACTTATCTTTATATAATGATATGTTTATTTTTATTATACCTTTCCAGGCAATTTTTGTCAACTTTTCTGTGCTCAGTTTAGGATTAATTTGGCACCTATGGATAACAGCACAAGGCCGAAAAAACGCAACCAGGTAAATGGAGCTTTTTCGAGGCCAAAAAATCCAAAATGGTCCAGAAGACAAGCTGTCAGCACTTGACCCACAATTATGGCGGTGGTTGCCACTGCCGCTCCCAGTTTGGGTATACTCATCACCACCGCGTACGTAATGAGAACTCCTATAGCGCCTCCGAGATAATCGTACCATGGCACGCTATCGTATTTTTCCCACGCAGCCCTGCCCGCCCCTGAAAAGATAACCACCGCCATTACTAAAGTTGCCGTAAGGTGCACGATAAAGGTGGCACCCGAAACTCCTATGGCCCTGCTTACCACCGAATTCATAGACCCTTGCACCGCCATGAGAAGTCCCGCTAGCGCCGCTACGGCAAGGAAAAATAATTCTCCGTAAAAGTTCACCCATACCACCTTCCAGTTCTTTTCTTTTTAGGTGCTCGTTATTTTATATTTTCACCCATTCAGATTAATATGCAAAAAAATAGACCCACCTTATGGTGGGTCTTTCAGTACTTTTTAGGCACTTGCGAAAACCTCTCGGAATTCCTCCTCTGAAAGTTTTTCGCGCTCTAAGAGTGCTTCAGCCACTTTATGAAGTTTATTTATATTTTCACTCAGCAGAGTCCTTGCCCTGCTGTAGCATTTGTCGATGATGTTCCTCACTTCCTTGTCAATAGCCGCTGCTACTTCTTCGCTGTAATTCCTGCCCCTTGCCAGGTCCCTTCCTAAAAATACTTCTTCCTGCTTGTGTCCCAGTGTCATGGGGCCTAAGGTTTCGCTCATTCCGTATTCCATAACCATCCTACGCGCTATTTCTGTTGCCCTCTCCAAATCATTCTGTGCCCCGGTGCTTACTTCTTTCAGCACCAACTCCTCTGAAGCCCTACCTCCCAGTAGATGCGTAACGTGGTCAAGAAGCTCGGTTTTACTCATGAAGAACCGGTCTTCCTTCGGCAGGATGAGGGTATATCCGCCGGCCCTGCCCCTCGGGATTATGGAAACCTCGTGAACTGGGTCGACGTTGGGCAAGAGCTCTGCCACCACTGCGTGGCCCGCCTCATGGTAGGCCACCAGGCGCCTTTCCCTTTCTGTCATTATGCGGCTCTTCTTTTCGGGTCCTGCCACCACCCTTGTTATCGCCTCTTCAAGCTCCTCCATAGTTATCTTTTTCTTGTTTCTCCGGGCTGCAAGCAAGGCTGCTTCATTCATCAGGTTTTCCAAATCTGCCCCTGTAAATCCAGGAGTCCTTCTAGCAAGCACTCCCAGGTCCACATCCTCAGCCAAAGGCTTATTCCTTGCGTGAACCTTTAATATCTCTTCCCTGCCCTTGACGTCCGGCCTATCCACCACTATCTGACGGTCAAATCTTCCAGGCCTTAGAAGGGCAGGATCCAATATATCGGGCCTGTTTGTAGCCGCAATTATTATTATCCCCTCATTTATGGTAAAACCGTCCATTTCAACTAAAAGCTGGTTCAATGTCTGTTCCCTCTCGTCATGACCGCCGCCGAGCCCTGCTCCTCTTTGCCTGCCGACGGCGTCTATTTCATCTATAAAAACGATACACGGAGCGTTTTTCTTGGCCTGCTCAAAAAGATCTCGCACCCGGGCAGCACCGACACCCACAAACATCTCTACAAAGTCGGAACCGCTTATGCTGAAAAAGGGGACACCCGCCTCTCCGGCTACCGCACGGGCCAGCAGGGTTTTACCCGTGCCTGGCGGGCCTACGAGAAGCACTCCTTTTGGAATTCTCGCCCCCAATTCTATGAATTTTTTCGGGTTTTTTAAAAACTCTACCACTTCCTGGAGTTCTTCCTTGGCTTCATCTACACCAGCCACATCTTTAAAAGTTACTCTCTTTTTGTCATCAGTGTGAAGCCTGGCCCTGCTCCGGCCAAAGCTCATCACCCTGCTGCCGCCGCCCTGGCTCTGCTGCATAATAAAAAACCACGCACCGACAAAAAGTAAACCCATCAATATAGAAGGAATTATCTGAGACCACCAGGGAACTGTAGGTACAGGCTGGGCTATGAGTGCGAGTTCTCCTCTGTCTATTCTCGGCTGAATTCTCTCAATGAACACCGTTTTATCGGGAACGTAACTCGTAAATTTCCTGCCGTCTTTCAGAGTCCCTTCTATATTGTTGTCCATCATTTTTATTTCCTTTACACTTCCATTGTCAATAAGGCGAATCAGGTCAGTATATCCTATCCTCTCTTGAATTTCGCTCCTTGTGGAGTACCACTGTACAAGAGATAAAAGCAGGATAAATATTAAAAGGTAAAAACTTGCATTTCGAAGAAAATTGTTCAAAATTGCTCCTCCCTTCAAGGGCCGTATAATCCCTTCGATATTCTACCACAATATTATCATATTTGCAAAACCCTAAAAATCTTTGGTTTCAATTCGCTACTTTTACAGCCTCTTCTTTTAAAATCCCTATGAACGGGAGATTTCTGTATTTTTCGTTGTAGTCGAGTCCATAACCCACTACGAAATAGTCAGGAATCTCAAATCCCAAGTAGTCCACCTTTATTTTAACTTTTCGGCGGCTGGGCTTATCTAAAAGTGTACAAATTTTTATGCTGGCAGGCTTTCTGGATTTCAGCATGTTATATAGATAGCTCAAGGTCAGCCCCGAGTCGATAATATCTTCTACAATCAAAATGTTCTTTCCTTCTATGTTCTCGTCAAGGTCCTTCAAAATTCTTACTACTCCGGAAGACTCGGTGGATGCACCGTAGCTCGACACCGCCATGAAATCCACCTGAAGCGGCAAATCTATATGCCTGATAAGGTCAGCAATAAAAAGCACCGCTCCTTTTAAAACTCCTACGAGCAATATGTCTTTTTTATCTCTGTAGTCTTCAGTTATTCTTTTGCCCAATTCCTTGAGTTTTTTCTTTATCTCCTCTTCACTTATTAAAATTTCTTTTATATCTTCCAGCACGGCCATTCCTCCTGCATTTTATTTTTCATTTTCATCTCCAGTACCAGCACCTTTTTCGTACTTTCGGTAACCTTATACCTTTCGTCGATCCTCATGCCGCAAACCCATAGTATTTGGTCTCCCGAAACGACGAGCGGCACCCTATCCCTTTCTCTCACGGGGATTTTGTTGTCCACGAAAAAATCCTGTAGTTTCTTAAAAAATCCGCTTCCTAACGGAATGAATCTATCCCCTGGCTTGCGGTTTCTCACCGCCAGTCGTTCCTCTATCCTTTCATAATCAAGATACGCATAATGAGGATTTTTCTCAAAAGAAAAGTCTTTTTTTGCTTCTAACACTCGAGCGCCAATTATAACTCCCGCTTCGGGTATTTCAACTTCCCCAGGCACAAGAAGTTCGTAGTAAAAACTTTGTGTCTTTGGTGGAGACTTCCCGTAAATATAAAAATACTCGTAGCTTTTCTCACCCACAAGCCCGCGCGGCAAATTTAATCTGCTTCCCGTCGGTTTTTCTTTTATAAACTCCACCAACATTTTGGCGTGCCTGTATTCAAAGTCCTGCAGATTTCCCAGAATTTCCTCCACTGCCTTTCTCACTACCCTGAACTTCAGGGAATCGTGCATTTTTTCAAACTTTTCCAAATTTATCATCACACCGCAGGACATTCTTTTGACCGCACCGCTGTAAGCTTCCCTTGAAAGCTCTTCCAGCAAAGACACATCAAGGGAAGCAATTTCCGAAAGCTTTTTTAGAGAGGTCGAAAGATGCGGACAGTATTCCCTCTTTATGAGCGGAAGCAATTCCAGCCTAATTTTATTTCTGAAATAGATGGTCTGAAAATTTGTACTGTCTATCCTGAAAGGAATACCCTTCTTTTTCAGGTATTCCTCGATAGCACCCCTTTCAACTTCTATTAAAGGGCGGATGTAATGGTCCCTTACCGGCTCGATGCCCACGAGTCCCTCAATCCCACTGCCCCTGAATATATTCATCAAAATTGTCTCCTCGCGGTCATTGCTGTTATGTGCAAGGGCAATCCGGCTGGCCTTGATTTTTTCCCTTACGCGCTCAAAAAAGGCATATCTTACCCTTCGGGCCGCATCCTCCGGCGAAAGTCCTGTTTCCCTTATGTAAGCAGGCACATCTATTTTTTGAGTATAACAGTGCACGCCCCAGCTTTTGGCCAGTTCTTTGACAAAAGCCTCATCCTCATCAGCTTCTCGTCCGCGAAACGAATGGTTGAGATGGGCTATCGCCAAATCTATACCAAATTCTTCCTTAAAACGAAGCAACAAATGCAAAAGGCAAACCGAATCGGGCCCTCCGGAAACACCCACAAGAATTTTGTCTCCGCTTTTTATCATACGATATTTGTGGACTGTATTTTTAAATACCTCTACAATATCCATAATTTACCCACCAGAATGTTACCATTCGGCAACTTACATTTTAAAATAAATAATATCAGAAGTAATTCCGAAATACAAGCACAAAAAACAAGGCCGCTGCGGCCTTTTTCACGCGGAACAGGTATATCGCCATATACTACCCACCAGCACCGTCATATCGTCTTTTATCTTTCTGTTGTTCTCCCTCACTTTTTCAAGAATCATGTTGGCCAATTCCTGCGGATTGCTGGTACATGCCGTTTCAAGAAATTTTACTATTGCCGCTTCTTTATCGTCTTCGTTTGAAAAAGAATCCAAAGCGCCATCGCTTAGTAGGACAATGATGTCGCCGGCCTTGAGATTTTTTTTGACGCTGCTGACCTCTATGTTGTCTATAATTCCGACTGGAAGCGCTCCTCCTTTCACAACTTCTACTTTTCTGCCTCTTTTTATAAAACTGCTCACCGCTCCGGCTTTTAAAAATTCCGCTTTGCCCGAGTAGGTATCTATCAAAACCACATCCAATGTGGAAAAACTGTCTTCGTCTCTCACCAGTTGCATTGCAGAATTTAGAATATCAATGGAATTTTTACTGTCATAACCCGCTTCTAATAGCTCTTCCAGCAATGAAATAGTCCTTTCACTTTCTTTTCTCGCCGTTTCCCCTCCCCCCATTCCATCGCTTATGGCGAGCATGAAGTTGCCGCTTTCTAATTCCACAAAAGAGAAACTGTCTCCTGAAACTTCGGCTCCCTGCTCCGGGAGACTTACAACCCCCACGCTCACCCGGTAGTTGCCTTTTGGAATTGCTTTTAACCTGCATTTTGTGCTTCCGCTACGCAGAGGGCATCCTACCACTTTAATTAGAACTTCAGTTCCTACAGCTTCCTTTATACATTCTGGGATCTCTCTCTCACAGAGGTTATCCTTTATGCACGGACTTTTGACGATATTCACTTGAAGTTTGTCCGCATTTTTAATCGCGTAAACATGGTCGACCTTTGCGCCCAACTCCGAAAGCTTGCTTTTTATTCTTTCTTCCACATCAAGCAAAGTGCCCTCGGGAAACGCACCGTCCGCCAACGTCCTTATAATTTTCGCGGTGCCTTTGAAATTATTGACCATAATATCTCTTTGCTTTTTGATTATACCCTCTATTCTTACCTCAAACTCTTTTGCATTATTCATGTACCTCGATATGCCTTTAATTTCTTCAATCTTTTCGCAACGACATTTGAAAAAAACCAATTCCGAGCTGTGATATAAACCCTTCTCGCACTTTAAAATTTCGTACAATGCCCTAACTGTAGCCTTATATTCCTTCTCCCAACACGTCCTTTGCGTTCGGCAACCCTCACAGATTTCACTTTTCACTTTCTGGTAAAACTTTTCGAAAAAACCCTGTTCTTTAATATTCCCTGGCGGTAATATCAAAGCTCTTGAAAGGTCGTCGAAAAGTCTTGCAACTTCATAAAGCCGGTCCTTAAAGATTTCCCTCTTTATCGCCAGTTCATCCTCGGTTTCTTTCACATAAACATATTTTGTTATATTCTCCAGCAGTTTTTCCGGCAATAGTAAAAATATACAAAGTCCAAAAATCAATGAAGGCAGTCTTATGGCAGCTTCTCCCATAAAACCTGCATACAAGTTTAAGAAGATATATCCTAGTGCAAACCCGGCGGCAACCCCATACTTACCTAGGTTGCAAAAAGCTCCGCCGACCATGCCGGAAAAAGCTAAAGCCCCCGCCGACCATGAAGCAGCCGATGATGGATTCCCCATAATCCCCAGCATAGCTCCTGCGGCAGCACCGGCTCCCGGCCCGCCAGCCGCAGAGGAAACCAGGGCCACTACTGCACTCAATGCCTCTTTTAAGTTGATATTGAAGAATTCCCAGAAACTCATTACCCTTAATACGCCGCCTGCCATCAAAATAAGGCACAGACTTTTTTCTATTTTTGTCGAACTGCTTTTAAAAAGGCCCGGCAAACCGTAAGGAATAACGTGGAAAAAGATAAAAGAAAGCCCGGCTTCCATTAAAATTAAGAGGTAATCGTACAAACTCGCGCTTTTCATCGTAAACATCAAAATACCAGATCCTGCAGATGAAACTAAGACACATACTCCGACAAGCAAATCCCTGTTTTTGACCTTATTTCGCAGCATAGAGTATATGATCGTAAAAATCGTTGTTGCTGCAAAATATTTCACTGCCATCAATTCCCCGGCTGCCGTAAACGTCCCTAAAAGAGATGCAATTCCCACCGTCAAAAATTTTCCTCGATAAAAAGCAGCCGCGGCAGTAATTGAAATGCCCAGGGGATATATCTCCAGTATCGGGACCCTTCCCAGAAAGAAAGCCGCAACATGCAGTATCATTGAATCAACCGCCAGCGACATCTGCGGCACTGCTAAATACGCCTTGTGAATTTTAGTCCTATTAATCAATTTAATCACCTACCACAAATTTTTGGTAGACTTTATTATACTTCTGCGTTTTAACAAAATATGTCAATATAATGCCGCTCCTTAAAAAAATCGTTAGACAAAAAAAAATAAAAGTCGCAAGCTGCGACTTTTTATAAACAAAAATAAAAATGGTGACCCTGAGGGGAGTCGAACCCCTGTTACCGCCTTGAAAGAGCGGTGTCTTAACCACTTGACCACAGGGCCATATATGTTGGTAGCGGCGCAGGGATTTGAACCCCGGACACTGCGGGTATGAACCGCATGCTCTAGCCACCTGAGCTACGCCGCCATAATATTTTCTTTTGGTGGCGGGGGCTGGATTTGAACCAGCGACCTTCGGGTTATGAGCCCGACGAGCTGCCAGACTGCTCCACCCCGCGACGTCATTTCACAACGCAATTTTTATTTTATAACAAAATCTTTTTTTCGTCAAGGGCTTAGTTTTCTGAAAGGCCGCGAGCAAAAGCACGCGGCCTTTCTCCAAGGTTTTTACTTTATCTCGACAGTAGCACCGACTTCTGCAAGCTTTGCTTTTATTTGTTCTGCTTCTTCTTTGCTCACCTTTTCCTTGATGGGTTTCGGTGCGTTGTCTACCAGGTCTTTCGCCTCTTTCAGGCCAAGTCCGGTGAGTTCTCTTACGACTTTGATTACCTTGATTTTCTCAGCGCCAGCATTCGCCAAAATTACATCAAATTCTGTCTGCTCGGGAGCTGCAGCCTCAGCAGCAGCACCGGGAGCAGCAGGGCCTGCTGCAACAGCTACCGGCGCAGCAGCCGTAACTCCGAACTTCTCCTGTAAAGCCTTTACCAGTTCTGAGAGCTCAAGTACCGTCATATTTTCTATGGCAGCAATGATTTCTTCTTTTGTCATTTTTTCATCCTCCCTATCATTTTGTCATTATTTTTTAATTTTAAGTCTTTTTAGTTTCGCGGCGGCTATGCCACCTCAAGAAACTCTTGCGATATACTTAAAGTTAAGATGCCTTCTTTTCCTGAATGGCCTGGAGAGTATAAACCAGGTCGCGAATTGGGCCTTGGAGCACCCAAACAATCCCGAAAAGCGGCGATTGGATTGCCCCCACGGCCTTGGCAATGAGCTCTTCCTTTTTGGGGAGCTTCGCCAGTTGTTCCACAGCGGCCTTGTCCGTCACCCGGCCTTCTACTATACCGCCTTTTATTTCCAAGCTTTTATGGTCTTTTGCAAAATCCATCAGAATTTTAGCCGGGGTTACCGGGTCATCGTAGCCGAAGGCGATTGCCGTTGGCCCCTCCAGGTATTCATCCAAATTAAATTCCAAATCCTTAACCGCTATTTTTGTGAGGGTATTCTTGACTACCTTATATTCTATACCCTGCTCCCTAAGCTTCCTGCGCAGCTCGGTCATTTCGGCCACATTGAGCCCCTTATAATCGGTCAATATAGCCGCTCTCGCCTTGCTAAACTTGTCTTTGAGCTCCGCGACCAGCTTCTTTTTTTCCTCTCTCGCTCCCACCTTCTCACCTCCTTCAGGAAGGCTATTAAACAAAAAGGCCTTTCTGCAGAGGTACAGAAAGGCCTTGTATTTACTCTGATGAAATACTTTGCCTTCGCCTCGGTAGGATATTAAGCCTTTCGGCACCTACTTTCTGCAGCGAACTTAAACTTTAAACTTTATTAAATTCAAAAGGGCTTTACTTCTTTTCAATCACCTTTGCTGGATTTATTTTAATTCCGGGTCCCATGGTACTTGATACCGTTATGCTCTTCAGATAAGTGCCTTTTGCCGCTGCGGGTTTTGCTTTAATTATTGATTCTATAAGAGCCACGAAATTGTCCATCAATTTGTCAGGACCGAAAGATTTCTTGCCGATAGGCGCGTGAACTATTCCCGTCCTATCCACACGGTATTCAATCTTTCCTGCTTTGATTTCTTTAACTGTCTTACCTACATCGAAGGTAACTGTACCCGCTTTGGGGTTGGGCATTAGGCCCCGCGGCCCTAAAATACGGCCTACTTTACCTACCGCACCCATCATGTCGGGAGTTGCCACGGCTACATCGAAATCCAAAAATCCCCCTTCAATTTTGGCAATCAAGTCTTCCGCGCCTACGTAATCGGCTCCTGCCTGCTCAGCTTCTGTAGCTTTATCGCCCTTTGCAAACACCAGCACTTTAGGCGTTTTGCCCGTGCCGTGGGGGAGCACCACGGTCCCTCTCACCTGCTGGTCGGCGTGGCGCGGGTCAACTCCAAGTCTTACAGCCACTTCGATGGTCTCATCAAATTTTTTGTTAGCGGTCTGCAAAGCAAGCTCTATTGCTTCCCTTGGCTCGTATAATTTAGTCCTGTCTACCAGTTTTAACGCTTCAAGATAGCTTTTGCTTCTTTTTGGCATTCTTAACCCTCCTCGTGGTACTATCGGAAAATTTCCTCCCACTTAATTTTTGAAATAATTTTCTAGAAATAATTTTTTACGTTAATCAACTACGGTTATGCCCATGCTGCGGGCCGTTCCTTCTATCATACGCATTGCCGCCTCTAAACTTGCGGCATTGAGGTCCTTCATTTTCAGTTCTGCGATTTCTCTTATATCTTTCCTCGTAACCTTGCCGACTTTGTTCTTATTGGGCTCACCGGAACCCTTTTCTATGCCGGCGGCTTTTTTAAGCAACACTGAAGCCGGTGGCGTCTTCAGGACAAAAGTGTAGGACCTGTCCTGGTATACGGTAAGTTCCACTGGAATTATTAGCCCCACCTGGGATGCCGTTTTTTCATTGAATTCCTTACAGAAATTCATTATATTGATTCCCGTAGGACCCAGTGCAGGACCTACCGGCGGAGCAGGCGTAGCTTTTCCAGCAGGAATCTGAAGTTTTACTACTGCCACTACTTTTTTGGCCATGCCAGCACCTCCTTGCTATACTCTGTACTATAATTTTTCAATCTGATTGTAATCTAATTCAATCGGCGTTTCTCTCCCAAACATTGAAATTAAAACTTTTACTTTCTGTTTTTCGTGGTTGATCTCTACAACTTTGCCGATGAAATTCTCGAAAGGTCCCGAAATAACTTTAACGTTTTGATTTATATCAAGTTCAATCTTGGGCTTCGGCTCTTCAATGCCCATCTTTTTTAATATGGCTTTGACCTCCGATTCCTGCAGCGGAATGGGTTTGTTGCCAGTTCCTACAAACCCTGTAACACCAGGCGTATTTCTCACTACATGCCACGAATCATCTGTTACTATCATTTCTACCAGTACATATCCCGGAAATATCTTGCGCTGCGTCACCTTTTTTTTGCCGTTTTTTATCTCCACCTCTTCTTCCACGGGAACCAGAACCCGGAATATCTTATCCTGCATTCCCATGGATTCTACTCGCTTTTCCAAATTTGCCTTTACCTTGTTTTCATAACCCGAATAGGTATGGATCACGTACCAATTTTTTGTCATATCGCACAAGGGGCTTAACCCCGCCCTCCCTTACCGGAGAATGAGCTTTAACACATTCAACAATATGCTGTCAACTATCCATATAAAACCGCTTACCAATGCTACAGATACGACAACGACTATAGTAGAAGATATCAACTCATCTTTAGTGGGCCAGGTTACCTTTTTTAATTCGGACCTTACTTCCTTTATGAATTTATTGCTTCTTTTCAAAAAACCTTCGCCACCGGCTGCCATTAAATATTATCCCCCTCAAAAGGAACAATTTTATTTTGTCTCTCTGTGCAGAGTATGACGCCCGCAGTGCTTGCAGAACTTTCTAAGTTCTAACCTATCGGGGTCGTTCTTCTTGTTCTTCTCTGTATGGTAATTCCTGTGCTTGCATTCTGTGCACTCCAGCACTATGTTAACCCTCATCAGGACACCTCCTACACCATTAGTTCGGTACAGGCTGCCATACACGTAGCCACTTAATTCAATTTATCATAATTCGTATTTATTGTCAATAAAAAGCCAAAAATAAAGGGGAATCGATTGATTCCCCTTTATTCCTTCGCTTTTAATTATTCTATTATTTCGGTCACCACGCCGGCCCCTACTGTCCTGCCACCCTCGCGGATAGCAAAACGAAGGCCTTCTTCCATCGCTATCGGCGCTATCAGCTCTATCTCCATTACAATGTTGTCCCCGGGCATTACCATCTCCGTGCCTTCCGGTAACTTTATTACCCCTGTCACGTCCGTCGTCCTAAAGTAAAACTGCGGCCTGTATCCGTTGAAAAACGGCGTGTGCCTTCCCCCTTCTTCCTTCTTCAAAACGTATACCTGTCCCTTAAACTTCGTGTGCGGATGCACACTCCCAGGTTTCGCTATTACCATGCCCCTCTCTACTTCGTTCTTGTCTATGCCGCGAAGCAGCGCTCCTAT